>JANYEU010000115.1 GCA_025362915.1 Chitinophagaceae bacterium
TGGTATAAGTTTACCTGTTTTAAAATGGGTACCCTTAGCTTTTTGATTACGCCAAATAATCCAACCAACCCTAATGAAGATTACGATTGGCAGTTGTTTGATGTAACAAAACGTAATGTGGAAGATGTTTATACAGATCCATCCCTGAATGTTGCCAATAACTGGTCTGGCAACTACGGCCTAACTGGTGCAACAAGTGCCGGTACTGCTCTTTTTAATTGCGGTGGACCTAATTATTCCACTTTTAGCTCCATGCCCACAGTGATTAATGGACACGATTACTTGCTTATGATTAGCCATTTCAGTAACAATCAATTTGGCTACCAGCTGTCTTTTAATACTGGTAGTGGTGGGGGTACCGCTGGAATTACTGATACTATTACTCCCGCCATCTCTCATGTAAAGCTAAAGTGTACTGGCGACAAGATTGGGATTAAGCTAAATAAGCTAATGTTGTGCAGCACTTTGGCAACAGATGGTAGCGGTTTTAATTTATCCAATAACCCTAAGATAGATTCTGTGGTAGGCATAGGTTGTAGAGGGGGGTTCACTATGGATTCAGTTACCATTTATTTGGCGGCTCCTTATAGTCCTGGAAATTATACATTGATTACACAACCTGATGTCTTTGGTAAAACAATTGCAGATATATGTGGCACAAGCATTCCTTTGGGGGATACCTTTCCTTTTGTAAAAGCAATCGAACTGCCAACACTTATGGATAGCATTACCACACCGCTGCCTTGCGCGCCCAATCAGTTGGAGCTGGTATTTAAAAACCCTTTGCAGTGTAGTTCCGTATTGGCAGATGGCAGTCAGTTTAGTATCACAGGACCTTCTTCAGTTTCAATAGCTGGTACCACTACAAATTGTGATACGAATGGGTTGGCAACCAAGATTTATGTAAACCTTTCGACCCCAATTACAACCGATGGAATCTACAAGATTCATTTGGCACAGGGGACTAATTTTACTACCATCATCAATGAATGTAGTGTGCCTACGCCGTTAGATTCCCTGCCATTCAAGGCAATAAATGCTGTCAGTGCCAATTTCTCTTTCAATACATTGGTAGGGTGTAAACAAGATACGGTCAATGCCAAGTATGTAGGTATAGCCACTGGTAGCAATAATGTAACAAGTTGGCAATGGTTGCAGAATAATACTTTGATAAGTAAGGGGACTGATACAAGTTTTATCTATAATACATTCAATCCAAAGACTCTGAAACTCATTGTATCTAATGGTGTATGCAGCGATAGCCTTACCAAGACGGTAACACCCGTAAACCATAATATCAAGGCAGGCTTTATTTCTCCAGATACTATTTGTGGTAATGTACAAGCCGCCTTTCAGGATACAAGTGTGGGTAATATAGTTACATGGAGATGGTATTTTGGAGATGGAAAAGCAGATAGTTTACCGTCCACAACATCACATATATACCCTACAAACGATTCGATGCTTACCTACCATGCCTCACTTGTTGTTATCAATCAGGTTGGTTGTATAGATTCTACAAATCATGCCATTATTGTTAGATCGTCCACACCGTCTTGGCCTGCCCAAGTAGATTCCGTAGCGTGTGCGGCTACATCCATTCAGTTGGTCATGACTAAGTCTATAGATTGTAATTCTGTTGCTGTTGATGGTAGTAACTTTTCTATAACTGGGGCGGATAATATCAAAGTTACCAGTGCAAGTGTTAGCTGTACCAATGCTTTTGGCACTATTATTAACCTTAATTTATCTAAGTTACTTACGGTTAATGGTGTTTATAAGCTAACCATTGTTGCCAGCAATGGCAAGCGAATTACGGATGCCTGTGGTGTTGCTACTCCTGATACATTTGCGGTATTTAGCTCTACGCACAATGTTTTTGCCACCATGGATACCGCTACAGTTGTTGGTTGTAAGCAAGATTCAATCAAGTTGCACAATGATAAAAATAACAGCATAAACTCATCGGCTTGGACGTTGGATGGCAATACCAAAACTACTCAGTCTGTTACTTTTATTGATACCTCTTTCAACCAGAGAGCGGTAAAACTGATTGTATCCAATGGTATTTGTATTGATTCCTCAACCAAGACATTCATACCAGTAGACCATAGCATTAAGGCAGGATTTATTTCTTCAGATGATACCATCTGCCCTACACAAATGATAACGTTTACAGATAGCAGTAAGGGCATCATCATCAATTGGAAATGGAGCTTTGGAAATGGCAATAGTAGTGTGATGCAATCCCCCGCTGCTGAGTCTTATCCTTTTTCTCCTATGCTAAAAAATTATTCTATTACATTGATTGTGAAAAATATTGTAGGATGTATCGACTCTGCAACCAAAACACTGGCTGTGCAGCAAGGGGTAGCATCCACAATAGATAGTATTGTACCATTATTGTGTTCTCCTACATTGGTTGAGTTGCATTTTAGCAACAAACTATTGTGCAATTCCATCTCGCACGATGGTAGTAACTTCACTATAACTGGACCTTCAAAAGTATCAATAGATAGTACCTCTTTCAATTGTACCAATGGTGCGGTGGGCAATGTGCAATTAGCTTTTGCGTCACCTATTAATGTTACAGGTACTTATCTGGTAAAGGTTAAAAAGGCAAGTGATAATACACAGCTTACCAATGTGTGCAACATCATTACACCAGTAGGCACGTCTAAAAACTTTGATGTGTATGGTTCGGTGAGTGCCTTGTTTACTGATGATATTCAATACGGTTGCAAACTGGCTACCATCGCTTATAAAAGTGGCAACACTAATGGCATTAACCATTGGTTATGGACGTTTAGCGATAGTACTACCAGCTACACCAGTACCAAACATGATACCACCATTACTTACACAGACCTCTCCGACAAGAAGGTTAGTTTGGTAGTTTCCAATCCTGCATGTACAGATTCTGGCAAAGTACAAACAATCAAGCTGAATAATTATAACGATACGGTAAAGGCTGGCTTTATCATACAAAAGGATGATGTGGGTACAATTGAACAAACCTATTTTATTTGCCCTAGCGAGAAGGCAATTTATAAGGATACAAGCATTGGTATCATCAATAATTGGCTCTGGAACTTTGGGAATGGACTCTCCAGTAATTCTGAAACGCCTTCCCCTCAAAGCTATCAGGCTTTGGGTAGGGATGCAAAGGACTATCCAGTAAAATTGATTGTGTATGGAACTTATTGTAGCGATACCACCATCAATTACATTAAGGTGGTACCTAATTGCTATATTGATGTACCCACAGCATTTACCCCCAATGGCGATAATAAGAACGATTATCTTTACCCACTGGATGGTTACAAAGCCGATAATCTAGATTTTAAGGTATTCGACCGCTATGGACATTTAGTATTTGAGACTAGGGATTGGACTGTAAAGTGGGATGGCAGAATAAACGGTGCCGACCCAATAGTGGGTACGTATGTTTGGACAATTACCTACACAGACCATGATACAAAGGCTTTTGTGTCGCGCAATGGTACTTCGGTACTGATAAAGTAGGGTTTGGATATATTCCCCATCAATTATGGGCTGGAGACGGTGTATCCCTTGGGAATAGTCTGTATTAGTTATTACAATAGTTCGGTAATATTTTTAAGAGATAAATTCTGAAATACAATAAATAAATGAAAAGGGACATTTATTATGTGTGAATACAACAAGTCCCTTTTCGGAAGCATTGCGCTTCGTACGCATAAAGTTGCGGGAAGTTGCT
>JANYEU010000120.1 GCA_025362915.1 Chitinophagaceae bacterium
CAAGGAAGGCTTCGCTTGAAGCGAAGCCTTCCTTAAGCTATTTAAAATGAGTTGTCATATTTAATCGCATATTATTTGGACACTCGCATAGAGCGTGAGGGATTGAAGTGGAAATACTTTTTGTCCCTTCTTAGGGCAAAAAGATTGTAACGGAAAGCCCGACCCGGAGGGGCACGCCCAAAGCAAGATCCAGGATATTGGTTACAGGTTACTGGATACCGGTTGCAAGTCCTGGAAACTTGTAACTTACAACTTGTAACTTGCAACCTAACCTGTTCATTCATAACTAAAAAATGCTTCTTCACAACACCAAAGGGATAGTTTTACGGACGGTTAAATATGGCGAGGCAAGCATAGTTTCTACTATTTATACCGAACTTTTTGGTGTACAGAGTTATATCGTAAAGGGGGCGAGGCAGGGTACTAAAAAGACGCAGGGTAAGGCGGCGTACTTTCAGGCGGCGGCCATTTTGGATATGACCGTATATCATAACGAACAGAAGAATCTGCAATTTATAAGGGAATATAACTGGGCATATCCTTACCAGACCGTGCTGTTTGACGTGGTGAAAAACTGTGTGGCAATGTATATGGTGGAGGTGTTGCAGCATACGCTGAAAGAACCCGAAGCTAACCCCGACCTGTTTTATCTGGTGGAAAATACCTTGCAGCAACTGGATAAAGGCAGCGATACCCTTACGGCTAACCTGCCGCTATATTTTATGCTGCACCTTGGTATGCAACTGGGGTTTCAGATTCAAGGGACTTATAGCGAGAGAACACCGATACTTGATTTGCATGAAGGGTTCTTTGTTTCGGAAACACCCATCCATGCCTATTATTTGTCGGATGAATTGGCGATGGTTGCCTCTCAACTGAATAATATTTCTTTGTATAGCGATCTTGAAGACATCAAGCTGAACCGTGCCGCCAGAAGAAAATTGCTGGATGCTTTTGGACAATATCTATCGTTGCACATTACCGACTTTGGAACACTGAAGACGCTTGCAGTGTTGCAAGAAATACTGGGTTAGTTGTTAGACCTCACCTAAATCCTCTCCAAAAAGAGAGGACTTTACACATGAACTGAATGATAATTGCTATGAGTGCTTGCTCTTCTTTTTTGGAGAAGGGTTGGGATGAGGTCTAAAGAATACGCTTCGCTTTACTCTCCTTATAAATATTCCCATCTTTAGTTAGACCGGTTATGTTGACGATGCCAGGCTTTTTGCCTGCTTGGAAGCTGCCTAATTCGTTGTCCATTTCCAATGCTTTTGCCCCATTTATTGTTGCCCATTGAAGGATGGATTGCAATGGAATATGCGGAAAATGTTGGCTGATGGTTATCATTTCGGACATAATACTTAGCTGATAATTGCTCGCCAAGCTGTCGGTACCCAAAACAATATTGCAACTATTTTGAAGGAATAAGTCGATAGGTGGCAGCTTGTTTTCTATATATAAATTAGCGTTTACACAAAGGCAAAAAATAGCTTGCTGAACAGAGGACAATGCCTTCATTACATCTATATCACTTTGAGAAGTGAAGGTGTCGTGTACCAATAAAAGCTTTTGGGGTTTACTGATAAGCGGCAATATTGTTTGTAAGCTCGTTTTTCCAGAAGGGTTATAGAAAGGTTTTATATCCACTCCGATAGTTTCATAAAGTAGATTGAATTGTCCTTCTCCAGAAAGAAAAAACAAATTCTCATCGGGTGTTTCTTGGTTATGAATGGAGGACAATGGATTGTCTTTTAGATTATCTATCAATCCAAACAACTCTTTAGAAACTGAATATGGAGCGTGGGGAACAAGGGAAGTATGATTGGGAAAGTACTTCTTAAAAGTATTATAGACATCCATAGCGGCATCAAAACGCATCTGCGCAACAGCCGGAGAGAAACCACTTACTTCAATAAAATTGTGATACTGTAACTTGCCCTTCTGCTTTTGAGGGAACGAAAGGGAGTTGTTGCTAATGTCTCCCACAGCAATAATGCCCGTTTGCAGCATGGATTCTTCTGCTTGTTGCATCGCCGTAAATATCTCGTCTTCTGTTGCGTGACGTTGTTTCAGAATGGCAAGAATAAACTGAACAAGCCCTGTATGTTCTGGTATCAACCCCTTCATGTGGCTCAATTCCAGATGGCAATGGCAATTGATAAAGCCTGGAGTAATAATGCCTTCGAATGTTTGCACATCATCTCCTGCATCAGCAATGGGGGCAATATTTATTATTACACCTTCTTCATTTGTAATGAGTATATTGCTATTGTCAAGCAACGTTGTGCCTGTAAACAAATAATCGCCCCTGAATTTATTATATGCCAATGCTATGTTTTAAGTGTGCCGCAAAGTTTGGGAGAAAGGTTTGTTTTTAGAGAAGAGAATTTACTGGCTCACTGTTCTATACACCCCCACAAAGTATTTTCTCAAGGTGGTTAACTTCATTTGATTGTCTTTGATTGCCACTTGTTTGTATTCCTTAAACTCACTTTTCTTATCTAGAAAACCAATGATGCAACTGTAATCGTCATTGCCTTTATGGATTTCTACTTTTGGTTTAATACCGAAATTCGGTATCCTGAGGGTGTCGCTTTCATCCAATTCTTTGTATTGCATCCGCAGGATATAACTAAACCTAAGCTTAGTTTCTGTTACAAAAATAGCAAACTTCCAATGGTTATTAAGTGGGTCATTCAATGATTTCACATATTCTGCAACTGGCACCGTGCTAACCTTACTCCGCATTTCGGATACTGTATCGTTGGTGATGTAGGTGGTTGATTCGTTTACATTAGCATCTTCATGCAGTTGATTGCAGGCCGTTAACCATAAAACAATTGCCAACAGGACAAATGAATTTCTTGGGTTCATAAAGGGAGAATTAAAATAATCAAAACAAAATTGATGGCAAAATAAAGGGTAAAAAAGGGTGTATAAATGATTTTCGCTTTAAGTCGCATTATTATATGTCTCTACACTCGCAATCTATTTGATAAAGCGAAAATTATTTATGCACCCGCCAATTCCCACTTACTTTTACGCCATGCACATTGTAGTGAACAATATTTATTTGCAAGGCAATCATCCCCATGGAAACCATTTTGTGCAGCATCTTTTTGGTTATCTGATTGACAAACATCCCGAGCATCATTTTTATTTCTTGGTTGATAAATCAGATAATAATAATTACCCAAAAGCAGATAATGCAACCATTATTGCCATAAATTCATCCATAAAAAATATTGCATCTCTGAAAATTTGGGACACCATTCGGTTGCCAAAAATGCTGAAACAACTAAAAGCAAACATTCTGATACAACCAAACGGATTGACTGCTGCACCCAAATTGCCGCAACTGATGCTGGTAATAGACCAACTGTGGATGCAAAAACAATCGTCAGTTTCTGCCTTTTTGCGTTGGTATCATCGAGTTTTTATGAAGCAAGGCATCCATAAAGCAGCACAGATAGTTACCCTTGCCGAACAAACAAGGCAGGATTTATTAAGCAATTACCCAACGGCATCGGGCAAGATTTCGCTAGTGTATAGTGCTGCTTCTTCTCTTTTTCATCCTGTGGAATATGACCAAAAACAGCAAACAAAAGATGGTTATGCCGATGGAAGGGAGTATTTTTTTTATACTGGAATCCATCATTCAACTAAAAATATCTTAGAACTGCTAAAGGCTTTTACCCTGTTTAAAAGGTGGCAGAAAAGCAATATGAAACTATTGGTGGCAGGAACAATTGCTGCAGAAAAAAATGGCATTATCCAAAAACTAAGTTCGTATAAATACAAGGACGATGTGGTGCTGCTTCCATCCATCACAGAGCAACAATTGGCACAGATTACGGCGGCTGCGTATGCGGTTATACATCCTTTTTTTCATGAACCATTGTCCATGCCCATCCTTTCTTCCATGCAGTGTGGCGTGCCTGTAATAACCATCAATGCAAATAATATTGAAGAGATAGGTGGTGACACTTGCTTATATGTCTCGCCTTATGATAGTGAAGCATTGGCAAACGAGATGAAATTGCTGTATAGAGATGAATTATTGAGCCGATTATTGGTAGAAAAAGGTTTGCAACAATCTGCGGTTTTTAATTGGGAAAGAACGGGTGAATTGTTTTGGGATGCGGTTTTAAAAGCAGTGGCCAACTAGATTATAGGTTATCTAAACGTAAATGGAAGGGTTATCAGCATAAATTGGCTTCTAGGAAAGCAGATTCTGCTAGCAGAAATGCAAATCCCACAGGCTTTTTCATCCATCAGCAATACCGATAACAAGCTTATAGTTGCATATTTAGCTTCAGTAACCCGTATTTTTGCCAACTTCAAAATTTTAATTAGATGAAATCAACAATTACGGTAGATGTAGATTTGGATCAGGACAAAGTTCCTCAAAGTATTTTATGGACGGCTTCTGGAAGTACTGCCGACAGTATGCAAAAGTCGAAGGCAACGATGCTTTCTTTTTGGGATGCGGAAGAAAAAAGTGCGCTGAGGATAGACCTTTGGACGAATGAAATGATGGTGGATGAAATGGCAGATTTTTATTACCAAACGTTTATGGGCATGGCAGATACCTTTGATAGAGCCACCCACATGCACCCACTTGTAGCCGATATGAAGGCTTTTGCAAAGAACTTCTACGCAAAATTCAGGGAGGAGCAATTGAAGGATAACAAGTAGGAAACTATTTTAAGGTTAGGTTTTGAATTTTAGAGTAATCTCAATTCAAAACTTAAAACACAAAATTTAAAACAATAAATATGAGCTTAGAATTAAAAGTAATGGCAGAATTGAAAGATGCCATGAAAGCAAAAGACGAAGCTGCATTGCGTGGATTGAGGGCAATAAAAGCGGAAATAATAAAAGCAAAGACAGAACCTGGCGCTGGCGGCGTAATAACCGAAGAAGGCGAACTGAAACTATTACAAAAAATAGTAAAGCAACGCAAGGATAGTCTGGAGATTTTTAGACAACAGAGCCGGGAAGACCTTGCTACCAAAGAAGCGGAAGAAATTACCATCATAGAAAAGTTTTTGCCAAAACAATTGACAGAAGCTGAACTAAAAGAAGCCATCGCACCAATAATAGCACAGGTTGGGGCGAGCACGATGGCCGATTTGGGCAAGGTAATGGGCGTTGCCTCCAAACAACTGGCAGGAAAAGCAGATGGTAAGGCAATATCCGCAGTGGTAAAAGAGTTATTAAGTAAGTAAGAAAAGTTATACGTTTTACGTTGTAAGTTATAAGTATAAAACTTGCAAATACGTATAACTTACAACGTAAAACGTATAACTAAAAGAAAAGCATGTTCATAGACATCCCCTACTTCATTCTTTTATTGCTGGCCATTTATAAAGGCTACAACAGGGGCTTGATAGTAGCCATCTTTTCTTTTGTTGGATTGATTGTAGGATTGGCAGCCGCCATTAAATTCTCTGCCTTTGTTGCAAACTGGCTTAGTAAAAATACCCACATCGGTTTAGGCTGGCTTCCGGTTCTATCTTTTTTGCTGGTATTTATTGGAGTGGTTGCACTCATCAGGCTCACCGCCGGAATATTGCAAAAGAGTGTAGAGTTCATGTTCATGGGGTGGATAAATAAGGTGGGTGGAATAATATTGTATGCCGCCCTTTTTACCATGACATTTAGTGTGATACTGTTTTACGCCGTTCAGTTGCATGTGCTTACAACCCAATCGATACACAGTTCTAAATGCTATGGCTTTGTTAAACCTTGGGCATCATATTGTATAAATGGAATGGGTAAGGTATTCCCAATTTTCAAGGGGCTGTTTACCCAATTAGAAGCCTATTTCCAGTTGGCGGCAAAGAAATTATAATTAAAAAAACTAATTTATTTTTCTTTAATTGCCCATCATCGTAGCCGTATATATAATGGGCGAATGGCAGAATAATTATAATTGCTCGAATTTGCGTTTATTTGTGGCTATTGCAATTGACACTAACGGTCTTATTTAAGAAAATATTATATGGAATATACTATAAAGCAACAGGATAAGTACAGGTTTATAGAAGAGGGCGAGGGCGAACCTTTGCTGCTTCTACATGGTCTATTCGGTGCGCTAAGTAATTTTGGAGAACAGGTTAACTTCTTTAAGAAGAACTATAAGGTAATCATTCCTTTGTTGCCCTTGCTTGATTTGGATATTTTTCATACTACGGTAAGTGGATTGGAGAAACACGTGCAAGGTTTTATTGAAGCACGTGGTTATAAGAATATTCACTTAATGGGAAATTCTTTGGGAGGGCATATTGCATTGACGCATGTATTAAGGCACCCAGAAAAAATAAAGACATTGACGCTTACCGGTAGTTCTGGCTTGTTTGAAAATGGAATGGGCGACAGTTATCCGAAGCGTGGTGACTATGAATACATAAAAAAGAAAGCACAGATTACCTTTTACGACCCCAACTTGGCGGATAAGGCCTTGGTGGATGAATTGTTTGAGATTACCAACAACCGTTTGAAGGTTATTAAGATCATTACCCTTGCCAAGAGTGCCATACGTAGCAATCTTACTGACGAATTGAACCAGATAAAGCAACCAACGTTACTTATATGGGGTAATAATGACACAATCACACCGCCATTTGTAGGTAGGGAATTTAATAAGATGATTCCTAACAGCGAATTGTTTTTTATAGATAAATGTGGTCATGCCCCAATGATGGAAGTGCCTTTAGAATTTAATGAAATATTTAATAACTTCTTGGCTAAACACAAAAGTTAGGCTTTAAATAAAGAAAATGTTAGTTGCACAATTGATACAGACAGATTACCCAATACTGCACTTGACAGATAAGGTATCGTTTGCCTTGCAGCTAATGGACGACAACGAAATACAAGACCTGCCAGTTGTTGAAAACGAAACATTTATAGGTTCTGTTTCCAAAGACACTTTATTGGAAGCTGATGAAGAGACTACAATTGATACACTACAAGGTAACTTTAGTAGTAATTGCGTAAAGAAAGAAGAATATTTTTTAACAGCTGTGAAAGGAGTAGTTGAAAGTGATAGTACACTTATAGCCGTGATAAACGAATCGAAGGAATACTTGGGTGTAATTACATCTGCGGCTTTGCTAGAACAGCTTTCAATATATGTGGGTACGGTTGAGCCTGGTGGTATCATTGTATTGGAAGTGGAAAGACGTAATTATTCCTTTGGAGAGATAAGCCGGTTGATAGAAACCAATGATGCCTACATTACCCAGTTAAACACTTACACAGAAATTGATACAGGCTTGGTAATAGTATCATTAAAGATAAATAAGGTAGAGATAAGCGATATAATAGCCACTTTTCATCGGTATGAATACGTTGTAAGGTATTATTTTGGCGAAGAACAATTTACCAATGAACTGAAAGATAATTACAACCATTTGATGACCTATCTAAACATCTAAACCACACCAGATAATTTCTAGATTGGTCTATAAATTATCAATAATAAACAACTATTCATAGATGCGATATTGGCTAAGTTTCTTGCTTTTTTTGTTTACAGGCATTATCTCAACGGTAGCACAAAAAGACAATTCCAATAATGCATTTCATAATAATAGCTTTCCCGATTCAACAAAAAAACAAGGAATACTGATTGCCGATATACAAATAGTGGGCAACAGGCGCACAAAACCTTATATTATTCTTAGGGAAATGAGCCTCAAGGCTGGAGACATAATACCTGCCTCTGAATTACAAAAGCAAATTGAGAAAAGCCGCAACCAAGTTTTCAATACCTCCTTGTTTATAGAGACAAATATTACCAGTTCCAGCAAAACAGGCGACATCGTAACCATCAAGGTTGAAGTAAAAGAGCGCTGGTTCTTATTTCCAGTCCCTTATTTTACATTGGCAGATCGCAACTTTAACCAATGGTGGGTTACAGAACACCGTGACTTTAGCAGGGTAAACTATGGCATACAGGCAACACAATATAACCTGACCGGCAATAACGACCCTTTGAGCATCTGGCTTATAAATGGATATAATAAACAGATTAGCCTCCGCTATACACTTCCTTTTTTCAATAAATCATTAAAACATGGTTTTGATATTGGTTATAACTTTATAACCCAAAAGGAAATAACAGATTCTACAAGCTTTAATAAACAAGCATTTATTAAAAGCAACAATTATTTGTTGACGTTTCAAAGGGCTGATATTTCTTACACATTCCGCCCAGACCAATACTGGCGACACTCTTTTCGGGTGTCATTTACGCATGAACTGGTTTCAGATACCGTATTGATTGCAAAAAAGTATTATTTCCCTAATAATGAGGCTGCGTTTCAATTCATTGATTTTACCTATAGGGTACGCTATCAGAACCTTGATTATAATGCCTATCCTACAAAAGGATATTCTTTTGATGCGTACATTTATAAAAGGGGGCTGGACAAAACATCAAACCTATGGCAAGTCGGGTTGGGCGGGATGTATGTGAAACCTGTATTCAATAAAACATTCCTAAAACTAGCCGCATCTGGAACAATTAAGACCCCTCCAAACAATTATTTTGTTGATCAACAGTTATATGGTTACACCAGTAATTCTACGTTGAGGGGATTGGAGTACTATGTTATTGATGGTGATGCGGGCGTGCTAACCCAAGCAACCCTTTTTAGAGAAATTTTAAATTGCAAGTTGAAAACATACATAAAAAACAAGAGTTATAACCACATACCTGTCAAGGTTTATTTCAAATTATTTGCCGATGCTGGTTACGCCCACAATGATTACGCAGGAAATAACATGCTGAATAATCAGTTGTTATATACAAGCGGTTTTGGTTTGGATATTGTGTCTTTTTATGACTTGTCGTTCGGATTAGAATTTAGTTTTAATCAATTAGGGCAGCATGGATTATTTTTACACGTACATTAGCTTCATTGCAGGATAGGTTTTAGTGTGATTTGTTGAGGTTATTAAAAAGAAATTTATGAAAATTGCTATATACAGCAGGGGCTTGGATCAGGAGCAAGAGACCCCTCTGTTAATTTTATTGGAGGAGTTGGCTAAGTATAAAGTATCTGTATTGATATTCCGCCCTTTATTAAATCAATATAATTTACCTACCCCACTTTTAGAAAATGTAACCCCTTTTGATGGATATGTGGATTTAGATAGTCAGACGGATTGCCTTATAACCCTTGGCGGCGATGGTACTATTCTGGATGCCACTACCGTAGTTAGAGAAAAAAAGATACCCTTACTGGGAATTAACTTTGGAAGGCTTGGTTTTTTGGCAAACATCAGTAAAAATGAATTAAAGTCTGCTGTTGATGCAATCATCAACCGTACATTCATTTCTGATAGGCGAAGCCTTATCCATTTAGATGCAAACATTCCCTTGTTTGGTGAAAGCCCTTTTGCCCTCAACGAGTTTTCTATCCATAAAAGAGATACTTCACCAATGATTAAGATACATACTTATCTAAACGGTGAATTTCTAAATACCTTTTGGGCAGATGGGTTGATAGTTGCCACCCCTACAGGTTCTACAGGTTATAGTTTAAGCTGTACGGGCCCAATTGTTTTCCCCGATTCTAGAAACTTTATCATTACTCCCGTTGCCCCACATAACCTTAATGTGAGGAGTATTGTTGTTGCCGATACAAGCATACTTTCATTTGAAATAGAAAGCCGTGCCGATGAGTTTATTTGTGCTTTGGATGCAAGAAGGGAAATTGTAGATAAGAAGATACAGTTAGCCGTGAAGAGAGAATCTTTTGATGTAAATCTTATCAAATTGAATGAGAACTCTTTCCTTTCTACATTAAGAGAAAAACTTACTTGGGGAATGGATAAACGTAACTAATTATAATTATCCGAAAAAGTTTTCATTGGTGTTTACACATAAAAAAGTAAAAGATTGAATCAATCCTTTCACTCAAATCATTTAATCCTGCTCCATAAAACAGATAACCTCCTTAAACTGTATCTTCGTTTTTGATGAAGGCATTAGTATATAAATCTACAGGTAGTTGGTATGTGGTAAAAACCACCGAAGGAAAGGTATACAATGCACGTATAAAAGGTATTTTTAAGATAGACGGCATCACTTCTACCAATCCATTGGCCGTTGGCGATGAGGTTGATATGGTAATAGAAAACGAGGTAGAAGATACCGGCACCATAACCTATATCTATCCACGGGTGAATTATGTAGCCCGTACAAGCCCCCGACAAAAAAACCAGCGGCACATCATTGCTTCCAACTTAGACCAAGCATTATTGTTTGCCACGCTAAAAGACCCCAAAACAAGTACTGGTTTCATTGATAGGTTCTTGGTTGCCTGCGAAATGTATCATTTGCCAGCCATAATCGTTTTTAATAAGAGTGATGTTTACCGGAAAAAAGAACTGGATAAGTTTCATGAGATAAAACAAACCTATGAGGCTATTGGCTATACTGTTTTACTAACAAGCATCGCCAAAAAAGAAGGACTGAAAGAAGTAGAAACCTTGCTACAAAATAAGACAACACTTCTCAGCGGACATAGTGGTGTAGGTAAATCTACCTTTATCAATGAATTATTTCCTAAATTAAGTTTAAAAACACAGGAAGTAAGCGGATGGAGTGGCAAGGGATTACACACCACCACTTTTGCAGAAATGTTCGACCTTCCTTTTGGTGGTAAAATAATTGATACGCCGGGTATCAGGGAACTGGGCTTGTCGGACGTGAAACGCCAAGAGATAAGCGGTTATTTTCCTGAAATGAAAGCCTTGGTAAATGATTGCCAGTTTAATAATTGCATGCACTTTAACGAACAGGATTGTGCTGTGAAAGATGCTGTTAATAATGGCAAATTGTCTCCAGAAAGATATGTTAGTTACCTAAACATTGTAGATAGCATAAAGGACAATGAGTGGGAGAAGAAAATTTAACCGCTATAACACCCCTTTAGGGGGATGGGGACAGGATAGAGGTTTCAAATTAATACGGTGCCGATTGTGACTTCTTTGCCAACTTCTCGTCTCTTTTCAATTGCCTTTCCAATGCCTTATCTTCTGCTTGTTGCTTTTTAAGTTTTTCCTTTTGGTCTTTTGTCAGCTTGGCTGGCTTCTCCACCTCACCAGTTCTTATTCCCTTCTTTAGGGATGTTTTCTTACCTGTTACAGGGTCTCCTTTTGCGGTAGCATGTTTCGCCGCTTTTTGTCTGCTGTAGTATGCATTTATCCTTTCTGCCCCAAAAGCTGCCGTGGGGCAACCTGTTTGCGAGCTTGAGTGGCCAAATATGCCGCAGCCAGTCAGGCACCCAATAATAAATATGTAGAAAAGAATCTTCTTCATAAAACAAAAGTACTATTTATTGGCGTCATTATATTCTTCAAACCAACTGGAATATTTTACGTAATTGTTCGCTATCCTGTTTATCTCGCCGCTTATCAGTTCTTCAGAAATATCTTTTACCTTTTTTGCAGGCACACCTGCATAAATGGTTCCTGCCTCTATTACCGTTCCTTCCAGTACCACAGCCCCTGCTGCAACAATAGAGTTGCTGTTTACCACGCACCTATCCATCACTATTGCCCCCATTCCTATCAGCACATTGTCTTTTATGGTGCAGCCATGTACCAAGGCATTGTGCCCTATGGATACACTGTTGCCTATAACGGTAGGATTCTTTTGGTAAGTGCAATGTATTACCGCGCCATCCTGCACGTTTACCTTGTTGCCCATGGTAATGCTATTTACATCGCCCCGTATCACGGCATTAAACCATACACTTCCTTCATCGCCCATGGTTACGTCGCCCACTATGGTTGCATTTGGTGCAATAAAACAGTTGTTGCCAAATTTCGGGGTTTTACCAAGAAGGGGAAGTATTAAAGCCATGTGAAGTAGTTATGAGTTATTTAAATATGAATTATGAGTTTTTTGCAACTTGTTTAGTACCTGTAAGGACTTATAACTCATCATTTATAACTCATAACTAGTTTTTATCTAATTGTTATGCCCTCCGAAACCTGCAATTCTTTTCTTCTGGCTATGTATTCATTATAGTTTAGCGGGCCATTAATGCCGTCAAACGATTTGTCAATTATCCAATATTGGTCGGCTAATTTATTTTGCTTTTCCCAAAGGCTTGTCTCTTCAAAAATAGCCTTTGCCTTATCCGTTATCTTTCTGTGTATCAGGATAAATTTCGGATCTTTATTACAATCAATTATTTCCCCCAGAATAACATCCTCAAAATTTTCCCCATTGCTGTGTACCACTTTAATACTTGCCGGATTTTCTTTATTACCCATCAGATAGTAATTAGATCCTAGCGTTTGTTTTTGCATATCGTCTCTACAACTGCTTAAACTAGCAATCAATAACAGGGTAAAAAAAATTTGAACATGTTTCTTCATCGGTGGTATATCTTTTAAAATATGTATAGACCATTATTTAGGGTGGGTAAAAATATAGACTGATTTTAAAATGAAGGATTTTATTTTATTTTTTTAGTGATGAAAGGGTTTAGTGTTGAGTTGTACGTTTTACGTATAACTTACAACGTAAAACGTACAACTCAATTCTCCCACGCCCCTGCACCCATCCGCACCACTTCGTATTCCTCTTTGGTGCAGTCTATAATGGTAGAGGGGGTCATGCCGCCAATACCGCCATCCACCACTATGTCCACCAGGTTCTTAAAGTTCTCGTATATCAGTTCCGGGTCTGTATATTCCTCCACCATTTCTCCCGGTAAAGAGGCAGAAAGTAACGGATGCCCTAATTGTTCGGCAATCGTTTTTGTAATCAGGTTATCCGGAATACGCAACCCAATGGTACTCTTTTTAGACTGTAATATTTTTGGCACTTCCTTGCTTGCGGGCAAAATGAATGTATAAGGTCCCGGCAAGTAGTTTTTTAGCAACCTGTATAGTGGTGTACCGATGCTTTTGGTGTATTTGCTAAGGTCGGAGAGGTCATTGCACACAAAACTCAATTGTACTTTTTGCGGATCCACATTCTTTATGCGGGCCACCCTTTCTATTGCCTTATGCTGAAAAATATCGCATCCCAAACCATAGATGGTATCTGTGGGGTAGATGATAACACCGCCCGACAACAGGCAATCCACAATGGTACTGATGTGCCGCTGATTGGGGTTGACCGGATGAATTTCTAAAAACAAAGCCATGATGCAAGATACAGAATTTATTAATGGAAATGGGATAGGCATAAAAAAACGCCCCTTTTTTAGGAGGGGCGTGCCGTCGAAAGCGTACTAGTCGAAAGTACTTATTATTTACAAGAGAAAGGTAATATGTTACTCAATACACTGACACCGGCAGTGTTGGTGGCATAACAGGCAATAAACAAATCCGTTTTGCTAGGCAAGCCCGTAACGGTTATTCGTCTTTGTTTGGAAGAACCTGTAAATGTTTGTGCGCCTACTGATGTGTTTGTAAAAAAGATGCCCACTTTCTTCAATCCACTCAAATCGGTTGAAATGATAAACTCGTAGGTTACGTCACCCAATGAACCCACTAAAAAGCCCGCTTCGCCCACTGCATCAATAAATAGGAATTCAATGGCGGGCTTGTTGGCAACCACAACTGCATTTGCCTCTCCGGTTGTGGCAACAAAACCAGAGGCAAGAATAATTATTTCATTACCTTGTGCAAGGCTGTCCACATAATCTGCCAATGCATTAAATGTTACATCAACAATATCAAAGGCATCTATCACCAGATCGGCAGAGCCGGGTGCCTTTGTAAGGGCAACCTTTATGGCATCCCTCACATCTATAAGCTCTGAGGTAACCTCTGAATATAGAACGGGAGGTTCTTGGAATTGACTTGTAACGGGCGACATTTCACCTAATACGTTAGTTAAGAATGCAACTTTTTTATCTTGTGGATAACCTTTGAAATTTCTGGATACTTTTTTCGTACGTAGCATAATCGTTGTTTTATTTTGTTGATATTTTCAACTTGGTGAAGTAAGCGATTCTATAGTGGTTTTGGCTTTCTAATTTGACTAAATGCATACAATCCAACTTTATTCACCGATTACCCATCCTTATTCCGCATATCGACAATAAAAACTGCCAAAACCTGAAAAAAGCACCTGAAAAGTTTGGAGGATAAAATGGAAACGGAGGATAAGCAGCTGCTTTCCTCACAGATGAAGTTGTAAAATGGCGAGACTCACCTTCTTTTGGGAGAAACCCACCTCCTTTTGGGCAAAACCCACCTGGTTATGGAGCAAGAGGAGGTGGGTTTTGAAGGGAAGTGGTGGGGGATGGGGTGGGTTTGTGGGCAGATGGATGGTTTGAAATGAATAATTGTGCATCTTTGAAGGATTGCGAGGAGAAAAGAGTGGTAGAAAACGAAAAAGGAAATTTTTATCAACTGGGATGTATTTTTAAATAGTTCAATGCTTTTGATGTAGAATATTTAATAGGTGTCTAGTTTATCTAATTCTAAGTATTTTTACGTTTTCAAAATGAAAATATGCTAGACAGACTCAAATCCAGTAGATTTAGATTTGCATAACAATTTTAAATAAAGCAAAAAAGAGATGTTCACACTAGAAAAAGTTAATGAAATGATGTTGGATTTGGAGTCTGACAGGATTGAGAGAACTATTTCTTTCCGAGAAGATAAATTGGGTCCAGCGGCTTGTGCATTTTCTAATGATTTTCCTAATCATAAAGAATCTGGATATATACTTTTGGGTGTTAATGATGATGGTAAAGTTAATGGGATGGCTATTGGTGATGAGGAGCTGCAAAAAATTGGGAATATAAAATCTAATGGAAACATATTACCTCAACCTTCAATTGTTGTTAGCTCAGTTTATAATATTGATGGAGGTGATGTTGTGGTAGTGGAAATAAAAAAATCTTCTTACCCCCCCGTACGATATGATGGCAGATGCTGGATTCGTATTGGGCCCCGAAAGTCAAAGGCTACATTAGAAGAAGAGCGGATTTTGACAGAAAGAAGGTCATCTTATGCTAAAACTTATGACTTGGTTCCAGCTTTAGGGTCAACATTAGAAGACATAGTTGTAGATTATTTTAAAACCAACTATTTGCAAATAGCAATTGATAAAGATACCTTGAGAGAGAATGGTAGAACTATTGAAGAGCAGCTTGCCTCACTTAGATTTTTCGACACAAAAGAAAAATGCCCTACAAACGCGGGTATTCTTCTATTTGGAATAAATCCTGAATTCTTTTTGCCAGGCTCGTACATACAATATGTTAAGTTTTATGGGGAAGAGATGACAAGTGATGTAGAATATGAAAAAAAATTCTCTGGAGCATTAATTACTGAATTGAATTCCTTGGATGATTTTATTAAAAATAACATTATAAAAGATAGACCAGTTAGAAGGGATTCATTCCAAGAAGTGATGTTAAGAAATTATTCATATTGGGCGTTAAGAGAATTGATCATGAATGCAATAATGCATCGTAGTTATGAATCTAATTCTCCGATATATATATATGAGTTTTCTAACAGAATTGAAATAATAAACTCAGGAGGGCTTTTTGGGGAAGTAAACGCTCAGAATTTTCCAAATGCAAGCGATTATCGAAATGTTGTTTTGGCGGAGGCCATGAAAATATTAGGCTATGTTAACAGGTTCAATTATGGCGTTCAACGTGCTAAAGATGAATTAATAAAAAATGGAAATGGCGAGCCAGAGTTTGATCTTACCCTGATAACAAAGTTTAAAGTTTTAATTCACATGAATAAAGAGTGGTAAATGAAAAAAATAACTTTTTTTAATAATAAGGGCGGAGTAGGTAAAACAACCACTGTTTATCATGTTGCATGGATGTTGTCTGAGATGGGAATTAAAACAATTGCTGTTGATTTGGACCCGCAATCAAATCTTACTTCAATGTTTCTTAGCGATGAAAGACTTGAAGCAATATACGAAAATAATCTTCCTCTTACAATTTTAGATTCAATTAATCCCATAGTCTCTGGTGATCCTTCTCTTCCAGCTCATATTGAGGAAATTAATGAAAACCTTGGATTAATATTGGGCAACTTGGCACTCTCTTCATTTGAAGATACGTTAAGCGATGCTTGGTTAAAGTGCTTGAATAGTGAAGCCTATTCTTTTAAAATTACAAGTATCTTTAACATTATAATAAATGAAGCCTCAAAAAGATTTAATGCAGAAGTTGTGCTAATTGATGTTGGTCCAAACCTTGGTGCCATCAATAGGGCAGTAACAATTAGTTCTGATTATATAATAATGCCTGTTGCTTCTGACTTATTCTCCTTGCAAGGAATAAAAAATTTAGGCACTAGACTAAATACATGGAAAACTCAATGGAATCAAAGAAAATTATTAAAACCTTCAAATTTAACGTTTACAATCCCGGAAAATAATGCAAGCCCTTGTGGTTACATTGTAATGCAATATTCAGCTAAAGATAGCAGACCCGTGAAGTCCTATTTAAGATGGGCTAACAGAATTCCATCCGTTTTTGCAGAGTACGTGTTAAGTGAGCAATCGAGCCTAAGTTCCGTAGAGAACGACAATTATTGTATCGCTTTATTAAAACACTATAGAAGCTTAGCACCTATGTCAATGGAAGCTCATAAACCAATTTTCTTATTAAAACCTGCTGATGGGGCAATTGGGGCACATGTATATGCGATACAAAAAAGTTACCAGGAATTTGAAATTCTTACTAAAAGAATCATATCAATGTGTCCTTAATAACTGTTTAGTCAGTTAGGCTAAGTAACTTATCCAAAAAATTGGTCACAAGGGCAAAGTGCTAATCTCTATACCTCAAACTCCTCCACCGGTTCTATCAATTCATAAAAGTCTTCGTCAAACTCTCCTATGTGTTCCAGCAGAATCTGTAGTTTGGCAGATAATTGCAAGGTAAAGTTCCTCATTTCTTTTGCAGAAGCCTTTGTCCCCATTACCTTGGCGTTTTTTTCCATAAAAATCTCTGCTTCATCGGCAGCATCCGAAGCAAAAAGCTTTTGATAGATATTGTTTACCATAAATAATACAAAAGTATCTTCCAGTGTAAACTGTAGGTAATAATCAGGTTCTACAAGCGCATCTTCTGTGGCTTTTATCACCCTCTCACGTACGGCCTTTATATCCTTGATGCAATAGAAGTCAGCCTCACGCACACGCTCACTAAAGCTCGATTTTCCCAAAACAATGAAGGCTTCGAAGAAATTAAACAGGTTGAGGAAAAAATGACTGTAAAATGGATCTTTTAAAGACATTCCATTCAATACCTTCACATTATCTAGGTTCATTGTCTTTGTTTCGGCAGCTTCCTTTTTTCTAATGATTTCTGCTTGTTCAAATATTTCATTTATTTCTGGGAAAACTTCAGTCATTTCTTCTTTTACCTGAGTCATCATTTCAACCAGGTCTACTGACATTTCATAATTTTCCCTTTCATCTTCTGTCATCTCTTCCATCTTCTCCTTGAAAGTAGGGAGGGTAAACTGAAAAACAGTTTCGATACGGCTCATCATGTCTAACAAAAGCAAACATTCTCCGTAGTTCATCTCAAAAAAAGCCTCATTCTCTTCCTCATCTGCCCTTTTAATTAGTGCTGTACCACCCGCAATAAAGGCTTCGCTAAATGGTGGTAACGCACCACTATCAGTAAATTGATTTGCCCCTATATGAACAGTATGCAGAAAATTGTGCTGCAACACTTCCGGTAAATAATATTTTGATTCTTCCGACTCGTTGTTTTCGTTTATCATAAAAGTGATTTGGTGCAATGTATGCTTTTAATCCCTTATAAATAAAAAGGTTCTAATAGTTAGTGACGTACTAACTATTAGAACCTTTTTTATTTATTGCTTTCGATAAATACGTTGTTACAACTTAAATCCTATACCAATTTTTGCATTGGTAGAACCCACTGCACCTAGTTCTAAAAAGCCACTAACCTTTGGTGCGAAATAATATTTACCACCACCGTATATGCCTAGGTAAAGTCCACTGTTATAATCGTGTCCCAAGTCATTGCCTGTATAGGCATCTCTCCATGAGAAACTTCTATATCCAAGTGCTGCCCCAGCGTATAAATCCACCTTATTGGTGGTTAATTGAAATAATCTATTGAAGTGATAAGAACCTCTTGCACCCAAATAAAGTGCAGAGAATCTATTTCCGTAAGTACCATAGTCGTAGGTACGCGATAAGTAATCGAAACTTCCTCCCAAACTAAAGTTCTCTGCAATACCAAATTCTAAGGATGCACCCACCGGGGTGCCGCCGTCATAATACGAATTGAGCCCCACTCCTATATTCAAAAGAATGTCGCTATGTCTAAAGGCATCCTGTGCTTTAGAAACTGTACTTCCGGCAATCATCATTACAAGAAGTAAAATCATTAACTTTTTCATTGTCGTAAATTTTAGTACAGGTAATTTTAACCAAAAACTTTACCAAAAACTGACGATAAAATAAAAAAAGTAATTTTATTAACTACCGGATGTAATTATTTATGGAATGCAACTATCTTGCTTGGCTAAGTGGTTATTAATTTTGCATAAAAATTATTGTCCTAATATTAATTCTATACCAACAAACACTATCTTTTGCCGTACTTCCTTACATTCGCAGCGCAACATAAAAACGATGTTGTATTTTGTTAGATTTAAAACAAGTTATGGACAGTCATCCCTCAGGTAGTAAACACAATTCTTAATTACCCTCTCTGCAAGGATGCCTTTAGCACATCGCCGCAGCAGCGGGACAAACTAAAGGTTCATGTTCAAATACAATCACACTTTCTCCCACAATTATTTTACGTTAAACAATTATTACGACCCTCCATCGGCGTAGCCATGCACTTGCATAACTGTATTGCTGTGCATTTATAACCAAAACATTTGAAATGATATTGATTTGTTACTTATAATAAAAATAATTGGTTCATGGCACAAACAATTAAGGAAAGAATCAAGAGCAAGTTGCCCTTCAACCCCACTACCAATGTATGGGAGGAGATGGCAACCAGTAAACTGAGGGAAGCGGGCCGCAGTGATTCAGAAGGATACTTTGCCATGTGCAATAGCAACCCGGAAGGATTGACAAACGAAGAAGTAAAAGATAAGATAGAGGCAATTGGGCTAAATGAAGTACATCATGAAAAGGCTCCTTCATGGGTAAAACAACTTTTCGAGGCATTTATAAATCCATTTATTGGCGTATTGATCATTATTGCCATCGTATCTTTTGTTTTGGATGTATGGTTTGCAAAAAAGGGCGAGGAAGATTATAAAACCGTGATTACAGTGGGTATCATGGTGATGGTAAGCTCGCTTTTACGCTTCTTTCAAGAATATAGGAGCAACCAAGCTGCCGAGAAACTGAAGAGCATGGTAACCACCACGGCAACCGTATTGCGCAAGGAGAAAGGGAAAAAGGAAATAGACATTAAAAAATTGGTTCCGGGTGATATTATCTTTCTTTCTGCGGGAGATATGATACCCGCCGATTGCCGTGTGATACAATCAAAGGATTTATTTATCAGTCAGGCAATGCTTACGGGCGAATCTATGCCGGTAGAAAAAAGAAACCTGCCCGTACCTGATGCAAACGATAGATCGCCATTGGAATTGGATAATATTTGTTTCATGGGTACCAACGTAGTCAGTGGATCGGCCACAGCAATGATTGTTACTACGGGCAACCAGACCTATTTCGGTTCATTAAGCAAATCTATTGTAGGAAAAAGGGCAGAAACCAGTTTCGATAAGGGCGTAAACAAGGTAAGTTACCTATTAATCTCTTTCATGCTGGTAATGGTGCCGCTGGTTTTTGTATTGAATGGATTGATAAAACACAATTGGTGGGAAGCCTTATTGTTTGCCATAGCCGTTGCCGTTGGGTTGACCCCAGAAATGCTGCCAATGATTGTTACTGCAAACCTTGCAAAAGGCGCATTGAACATGAGTAAGCGTAAGGTGATTGTAAAACGCCTGAGCGCCATTCAAAACATTGGGGCAATGGATATTTTGTGTACCGATAAGACAGGTACACTTACGATGGACAAGATAGTACTGGAAAGACACCTGAATATTTATGGCGATGATGATGATGAGGTGCTAAAATGGGCATACCTGAACAGTTATCACCAGACAGGGCTGAAGAATATATTGGATTTGGCAATACTGGAACACGTAGAGCTGAACGATTACCTGAAAGTGGAGGAACATTTCCAAAAAGTGGATGAAATACCTTTCGATTTTCAACGTCGTCGCATGAGTGTTATCCTCAAACAACACAATGGCAAGCACTTGTTGATATGTAAGGGGGCGGTGGAAGAAATGTTGAACCTATGCACCCACGCTTTCGATCCAGGAGAAGATAGGCAGCTACATATAGAGAATGATACCATAATTCCGATGGATGAGACTGTAAGGCAAACCATTCTTGCCACTTCAAAAAGGTTGAATAAGGAAGGGTTGAGGGTATTGCTCGTTGCAATAAAAGAATTTGATGAGCGTGCCTTAAACTATTCTGTGGAAGATGAAAAAGACATGGTGCTTACTGGTTTTATTGGTTTCCTCGATCCTGCAAAGCCTTCTGCAAAAGCTTCTATTGAGGCATTGCAGAAGCTTGGCGTAACCATGAAAGTGCTTACTGGCGACAATGAAATAGTTACCAAGAAGATTTGCAGGGAAGTGGGTATTCCGGTAAACAAGATACTGCTGGGCAGTGATTTAGAAAGGATGACCGATGAGGAATTGAAGCTACAGGTATCTGAAGTATCCATATTGGCAAAGCTTAGCCCGATACAGAAGTCGAGGATTGTGAAGCTTTTGCAAGAAATGGGGCATACCGTAGGCTTTATGGGCGATGGTATAAACGATGCCGCCGCATTGAGGGATGCTGACGTAGGAATAAGCGTGGATACGGCAGTGGATATTGCAAAAGAAAGTGCGGATATCATCCTTTTGGAGAAGGACTTGATGGTTTTGCGCAAAGGGGTTATCTATGGCCGTAGAACGTTTGGTAACATCATCAAATACATCAAGATGACCGCCAGCAGCAACTTTGGCAATATGTTCAGTATGCTTGGAGCGAGCGTATTTCTACCTTTTCTGCCCATGCTACCCGTTCAGTTGTTGGTACAGAATCTTTTATATGATATTTCGCAAACGTCTATCCCTTGGGATATGATGGATGCCGATTTCTTGGAACAACCCAAGAAATGGGATGCTTCCGGTATATCAAGGTTCATGATTTTCATTGGCCCCATCAGTTCCATCTTCGATTATGCCACGTTTGCCCTCATGTTTTATGTTTTCAAGGCAAACGACCCTGCCCATCAAAGCCTTTTTCAGAGCGGATGGTTTGTAGAAGGGCTTTTGTCTCAAACATTAATCGTTCACATGATAAGAACGCGCAAAATACCGTTCATACAAAGCTGGGCAACGGCACCGGTATTGGCACTTACCACCGTAATAATGGTTTTGGGCATCCTGATACCATTCACTCCCTTTGGTTCTGCCTTAAAACTGCAACCTTTACCAATTGGTTACTTCCCTTGGTTGGTGGGCATCTTGGTTTCTTATTGTTTATTGACGCAAATAATTAAAAATTGGTTCATCCGCAAGTTCGAGCAGTGGCTTTAATAGGTTGATGAAGCTCATTGCTATTTTTTTTGGATACTTTAGTCTTGTACTAACCTTCTTTTCACGATAGAAGAAATGAAGATATTTTAGAAGAATTTAAACTTAATATGGCATATAGTCCCTTTCAGCACTAATTTACTTTGTGGTATTAATAATTCTCGTAGAAGACTCCCTGATGATGAGTTTTGGACGAAGAACTATTTCTTCATTGGTCATGTCCTTGTCGCTGTTCATCATTTCTATAAACATTTTTGCGGCAGTCTTTCCCAGTTCAAATGCTGGCATTTCCACGCTGGATATTGTTGGGGTAACCAAACGTGTAGTAGGGTCGTTGTTCATACCAACCAAGCCAATATCATTTGGCATATTCAGTTTTTTTTCTTTTATGGCAAGCATGGCACCAATGGCCATTTTATCGGCAATGGCAAAAATAGCATCCGGACGGCTCCGCATCACCAATAATTCCTTGGTAGCAAAATAGGCATAGTCCTGATTAAAATCGCAATACACAATCAGGTTCTTATCCACCTTCATCCCGTGTTCTTTCAGTG
Source organism: Chitinophagaceae bacterium (assembly GCA_025362915.1). Lineage (GTDB taxonomy): Bacteria > Bacteroidota > Bacteroidia > Chitinophagales > Chitinophagaceae > Parasediminibacterium. Next base: position 22,206 of record JANYEU010000120.1, read on the forward strand.
CTTTTATATAGCCTTCCTTCCTATTATTACTCAATTCAAGACTTTCTGGGCCACAAAGAATGGCAATTTTTTTATAGCCTTGTTCTATTAAATGTTTTGTGGCCTGATATCCCGCATCTTCATTATCAATCCTCACTTTTGGGGCTTTCATACCAGATGCAATCCTATCAAAAAGAATCATGGGCTTCTTCCTTTCCTGCAATTTTTTAAAGTGATCTATCATATTTGTTTCCCCAGACTGGGAAATGATAAACCCATCCACCAAGCTATCCAACAAACGTTTGGTATTTACAATTTCCCGTCCGTAGCTTTCATTGCTTTGGCAAACCATCACGGTATAACCTGCCTCTAGCGCCACCTCATCTATACCCCTTACCATGGTAGAAACTACATAATCGAGGTTTGGAATGATAACGCCAATGGTATGTGTCTGTTTCTTTAGCAAATGAAGGGCAAGTTGATTGGGCTGATAGTTTAGTTGTTCCGCAAGTTCCATTAC
>JANYEU010000125.1 GCA_025362915.1 Chitinophagaceae bacterium
AGAACCATTGCTTCTGTTAAGCTATTAGGTAGTGATGAAAAGATTAAATGGGCGCAGAACGATGATGCTTTGGTAATAACTAAACCAGCAACATTGCCCAAATGGCAAACTTTGGCTTTTAAAATTGAATTTAAGAAATAGTGACTTTAAGGGAGTAACCAATAGATAAAAGAAGTGCTTTTTATATAAGTTACTCCCTAAAATTCCTACCTGTGTGTAGCTTTAAATTTTCTCAAAGTATCTCCCATTTAATCGTCAACCCATTGTGTGAAAATTTGATAATATACATACCATTAGATAATGATGGCAATTTGTAAGCGTTTTCTCCTTTTTGCAACGTAACGTTCTGACTAAAAACAGTCTTTCCATAAGCATCATATATTATTATCGCAGATTGTATATTGGATGAGGAGGTATTTTTATAATTAATCCTAGCTACTATTCCTTTTTGAGATGGATTGGGAGATAAAACAACAGTTTCCTTACCCGAACAGTCTGTATGCACTTTAGCTATTTGACTATAGAGTTCGCTTCCTTTATCCGTTTGAACAACAAGTCTGTAATAAACTTCTGCATCGGCTTGAGGTATATAGATTTGATAAGTATTGTTTGTATTATTATTTTTTGGCAACAATTCTTCTACGGTTGTAAATACCCCATCCGCATTTCCTCGCTGAATTTGGAACACTTTTACATTTTCCGCTGCTGCTACCTCCCAATATATTGTTGCACCACAACCTTCGGGTGTAGCCTTAAAACTGTGAATGGCAATAGGTAGTGAAGTTGTAATTGAAAAGTCAAAAGGCGTCGAAGTAAAATCCCAAACAGTACTATCCAATAAATGAGCTGTTAAAGAATGTTTGCCTATGCCAGGATTTTCCCACTCCGCAGTAAATACTATCGAATCGAAACTAGCTTTTTTCAGCACCAATGGCACTCCCAATAATGTATCATTATCTTTTAGAAGAATGGAAGAATAACAGTTATTGATATTAGGGTTTTTAATGGTTAAGGTAATATCCAACGTATCACCAACTACCAATCCATGCCGATTAGTTACTATCAATGAAAAAGAAGGAGACACACCCGGTGTTTGGCTTATGGTAACCGATGGCCTGTAGATAGAATCTTTGAATAATCCAATCCTGCTGATATGCCAATTGGTGCTTGTTGTCTTGGCAAATGCCCCTGTAGATTTAATGCTATCCAGCAAATTATTATTGCCCGCCTTAAATAAGGATGTATTAGAGAGTAAGTTTTGCTGAAACACCAATCCATCTTGCTTAAAAGGGCTTCCTGTCTGTGCAAAATTGCTATTGGTAGTGCCATTGGTATTAAAAAGGCTTTTATCTGCCACGCCATTCAAACATGCCTTTCCTACCGATGTACCTATAAATACGTTCCCCTTTAGTTGCGGCCATATCAAGGAAGTATAGGCACTGTTGGTGGTAGGAAACAAATCTGCCAAGTCGGGATATGCCTGTTGGTAAACGGTACTGGAATTATATACCTTTTTAAGATTTGTATAATTGGTCAGGTTGTTTTTGTTGGTATCAGGCAAAAAGTAGGTAGCATTGGTATGGTGTGTCTTGCTGTTGTTATAGTAAATATTGCTGTAGAGATTATTCGAATATCCATAGTTGTTTTGTGAGCCGTAGAGGCAGTTGGTAGTGATATTGTTAATAAATAACTGGCCAGAATAAGCGTTGTCTGTGTATAGCCCGCTACCTTTATAGTGCATGTCATGCACATAGTTGTTGTAAAATACATTACTCCTTTCTGTTTGGTTTTCTGAGCCATAAAAAGCGCCCATGTCAGAATAAGTCCTTACCACATCGGAAATATCATTGTATTCAAAGCGGTTGTTATTACCTCCATACAATACACCCACATGCTCACAACCATGTATTCTATTAAAAGCCGAATAACTGCCAATAACACTTCGGGTATCTATGGCAGCCGCATACAAAAAAACATCTTTAGCATAATCATAAATATGGTTGTTAATTACTTTGTGGTTGCACGGTGTCAAGGTTAACTGGTCAGCAGCAAAATTACTATTTATCAGAAAAACGCCACCTTCACCTACATCGTGTATGTCATTGCTCTTTACGATGCAGTTGGTGCCATCGGTTATAAATACACCATATCCCGCAACATGGGTTATTTCCATCCCCGCAAGGGTTATATTGTTGCATTTGCTTAAAAGCACCCCATCGGACGAGCCACCATCCAGCTTTATGCCTTCAAAATTGGTATAGCTTACGCCTGTTAGTTTAATACTTTGGGTAGCACTGTTACTGCTTATATTCAATGTACCCGTATCAGGAGGGTATATATATAGCATCTTTGTTGCGAAGTTTATGCTCCACTCCCCCACCGAGTCTATTTCTTCTACTAGGTTTACGGCCACATAAGGTTCTTTTCCATTGCCTGCTGGGCGGGCATACTTATTTCCTATGCCCCCTTGCACACCAATACTTTGGTAAATAATAGAATCAATAATCGAAACTGAGTCAGTTTTCACAAAGTCCATTTGCCAATCTACCCGCCAGTTGCCACGAAGCCAAAGGCCATCATTAATAGCTTGCCCCCAGTATTTTGCCCTATCGTCCCTATAAACAAATGTTCCACCGGGGCTTACCCCCCCTGTACCGTTTCTAAGTACCCTTTTCATCCGCATCACATCATTGTTTGGGTATTGAGCCATAGGCAAAGGGGTAGTGTTTTTATATATTATGGGCCATTGCTGCCTACTGTTTGTGGTAGCAGTTATGTTTACAGGGTAGCCAAATATTTTGGGCCAAGCTTTCATGTTGCTCAAGTTGTAGCTGGCAAGGTTCACTTGTTTTACTTTGTTGCGGGCAATACTGTCTACAATCCTGTTTTTAATAGAAACTGGTATAGGCAATAAATCCGCAGGTGCAATAGCAGTAATAGGTTCAAATATAGCTTTCAACGGATTGAGGGAATGGTAGGTAACCGGGGCAGCCGCGGTTCGGCTATCGGTAGAGTCTAACGCCAAATAGGTATATACCCCATCCATCAACCAGATATTGCAACTAATGGCTTTGTTGGCAGTTGTTTTTACAATATTTCTTGCCCTAGCTAGCGAAACAGGAACTGCCGTACTGGTGCCATTGCCAGTAGCAGACCCATTTGGTGAAACATATATATTCTGGGATTGAGCATATACACAGACATTTATAAAACAAAAAACAAAAGCCAATCCAACGCCTATTTTTTTCATTGTCGAGTAATTTTACAAGGTATTTGTGGGATACACAGTCATACTTAGAAGGAAGTTTGTAAAATTAGCTTTTACCTAAATTAAAAGTGGGTGTTAAATGGCTTTTCCTTGTCTTCATTGCTCAAATTATAGGCTTCACGAAGCAAATGATCTGTTTTAGGGATTTTATTAGTGATGAACTATGAGTTATTAGGAGATGGTAGTTCTTTCAAAGTACAATACATACAAGCCCGAACAATAATGAAAAATAAATATTTCCCTGCCCTCTTTCATCAATTAAGTTACAAATAATTTTTTCCCTTACGGTGAATCCCTATAAAGGTTCGAACCCTTATAGGGTTGACAAGTCACCTGATTGAGCGAAAAATTTATTTTACACCCCCATCAATTACTTCAATCCATGCATATCCTGCTCCAACCTATATGAATTTACGTTCATTCATGCATAACGCACAGCAACTAACATGGTTTAACGTTCATTCATGTATAATGCACAGAAACTTACATGAATTAACACTAATCCATGTAAAGCGCACAGAAACTATCATGATTGACTGCCATTTTATACAAAGCGCACAGCAGTTAACATGGATGACTGTCATTTCATGTAAAGCGCACAGAAACTTACATAAAAGAGCGTTAATTCATGTTAGTTGAAATAGATTATACATGAAATGAAACTATTTGGTGTTATTACAATCCGCACAAGCCATATTTAATACTATTTACTGGCAATCTGTATAGGTTATGGTTGATTTGAGATGAGATAGTAGTGATATTTGTTGGAAATAAAGGAATTTGTATGATTGGATAAGAAACTGACTGAACTACTCGCCGATGCTTGACTTTCTTCACCAACAACTATAAAAGCAGAAACCCTATATTTGAATAAAGAATTTCCTATTAATTGATGTTGGTCAAGAAGACCAACATCAGCGAGTGGGGAACGGGGCATGTAAAAGAAATTCATACGCCAGTTTGAGCCGTTGTTTTTTATTAGAGTGTTTAATACAAACCCACGGCCTCCCCATATTGCAGCAGCACTGGCCCCACTAAACCTGCTGGCTGTAGCGGACTATCCTTTCTGTAATAATACCAATTGGCAAATGCCTTACGCCCCTTTGATGGGCGGGGCTGATTCTTGATAAACCAGTCTGGATATTCCTTCAAAGCTCTTCCTCTATCGCCCCTATCTGTTCCAAAAATAAAGTCGGCAGGCTCTTGCTCATCGCCTATCAACCTGTTTGCCCAATTGTTTGTAACGGCAATATCCAACGTGTTTTCTCCTACTTTCAATGCACTTGTAATGTCTTTTTTAAACGGTGGATACCAAAGCACGCCTAAGTCTTGCTTGTTTACGAACAACTGAACAATATTGTTTACAGTTCCCAAATCGAGCATGATCCTTTTGTTTTCAGCTAACTTATCAGCACTAATATTAATTGTTTGGGTATAATGTGCCGTACCTGCAAAATATTTTACATCAGGATTATCGCTCTTGCTAAAATCTAGTAGTTCAGGAAATATTAACGCAAACTCTTTATTGAGTTTAGGATGAAAAGACACATACCAACTACCTGAAATCTGGGTAGCGGCAGGGACATCGATGGCTAGTGTTTTTGTCTTTCCATTAGAAAATCCCACTTGTGCAGTTATAGGCCGATAAGCGGTAAAATAGGTTTTGTGATTGAATGAAGTAATCCTTTCATCTTGCAGTTGCTCGCTAAATGAAACGGAAGCTACAGAGGGTTTGGGCGGATAATATTGATAACGCAACACAACAAAAACAGATTGCACCCCTTTTAAGAACAACGTTACATATGTGCGACCATTTTTTATCCCCCAAACGGCAGCATCGGTAATGGAAGCATCTTCGGCATTCCATATTTCTGGAACTTCTGGTCCACTCCTACCTCCATTATTATGAATAGCATTATACAAGGGGAAAGACACCGTTACTTTTTGCGGATGCGCATTCAAATTGGCTACATAATAAATATTAGTAGTACCATCCTGCCTATGAACATACCTAATATCCTTTGCAGTATCTGCAGATTCTATAATGCAATCTGGGGTTATATTGCATTTTTCTATCGCGCTTTTTACATTGGTTGAAACCCAACCCTTGCCATAATTATTTTCTGGCAGATTACCCCAAATAGCCTCTCCAATTGCTTTTACCTTGGCGTCTGCCATTGGAAAATCTTGTAAACTGGGCGATGCCATCGGTTTGGGAGAAACAATATATGCCCCATCAGTCACCAATTTCTTTATCTTTTCTGCTACCGCAGGAAGCATTACACTTCCATTAGGAAACACCATGAAAGCATATTTTCTACTTGAAGGCAGGATGATTTGATGATTCTCCACCTTAATTTCCCTTACTAAAAAGTCGCTAGTAGCAATCAGATCGCTAAAACCATCTTGCTTATCAACGCAGAGATAGTCTGCCACTTGCTCCCCATACTGCAATAAAGCTTGCGTGCGACCGAGATAAGCAAAGAAGGCCTTGCCAGGTTCTGCCCAAGTTTGGTGCCTGCCAAAGTGTGTACCCCACCAGCCCATTCCCATACCCGGCTGATACTTATCGTCAAAAGGTTGATGCACCCAATGATGCAATACCAGTCTGTTTACCCCAGAAGCATACGTGCCATCAGCAGAAGGTTTTAGCGAGGCAGGGGCTTCGGTAAACTTACTGATTGATGGCTGCCCTGTAAAAGATTCAGCGCCTACTATAGTTTTACCAGCGGCACGTGCTGCTGCTGGAATAGCGGCATTAATGCCCCCTCTTCCACCCGTCCAGAATTCCCCCATCGGTAAATCGGGCAATCCGGCACCTTCAACTATATCAAAAGGTCCCGAGTAAGGTTCCCATTGCAAGGCAAGGTTATTTTCATTACAAATCTTTTTGCCAACTGCCCATCCATTGTCAGTAAACAACCGATTAATCACATCAGTATAATCCCATTCAAAACGTTTTGTTTCTTCGGTTGAATTAACAATTCTCAACTGTTTATCATCTTTTGCTCCTGTAATTGGCTTTCCCAAACACACAAACCAAGGTACAGGATCGTACCCTTTTCGTTTGATAAATTCATCCCTAAAGGTTGCCGTCCAATTTTGATTCCCCGACTCATAACTATCAATCAACAAATGCTTGAAGCTTTTTCCGATGTAATAGCCAAGGTGTTGTTTGATTGAATCTATCACCACGTGCCAATGATATTCATTTAGATTCTTGCTCATTTTATCTACCTCCAATGCCTTTCCAATCAGTTCATCTGGAATGGGGTGTGGCGAAACCATGGTAGGACGATAACCAAAGCGATAAATTTTCCAATTTCCAGCTGGTGCATCCCACTGAATTTTGCCATCAGCGCCAGCTAATGAAGTAAGGTTCACAATAGCTTTCAATTGCAAGCTATCCGTTATAGGCACAGCAAGTAGGGCAATATCCTTACAGTAAGTAGCTTGCCGTTTGGTGTTTCCCCACCCTTCTTTAATGGGCAAAGCTAGCTTAGGTATGTTGATTGAAATACTTTTTCCACCCTCCACATCCACACTGCTCCATACCAACTTTTGCATTCCTTGTTCAGGGCTGATCCAAGGTCCGCCTGTAGTAGAATAACCTACTGAATTATGCAGACCAATCTCCAAACCTAATCTATCTGCCTCCGATGCGGCAAACCTAACAGCCTCCCAATAGGCAGGGCTTCTATAGGTTTGTTCGGGCCAAGGCAGGTTTTCTGTAGGGGCATTTCCCTCTTGCACAGCAGAAGTAAGGTTAAAAATAGTAGCTCCACCAATGCCTGCTGCTTTCATCGCCTCCAAGTCTTTGGTGATGCCATATTTAGAAAAGTTACTACCCATCCAATGCCACCACACATAAGGTTTTGCAGTAGTAGGCGGATGGAGGAAGCGTTGTTCTAACTCATCAGGTTTAGTAATAGGTTTACTTTGAGAGAAAGTTATAGTAAAAGAAAGCACCATTAAAAGGATGAAAGCAACCAATCTTTTTATCATTATAATTCAATTTATTTTCAAAATTACACCTTAATTATTCAAGCGGGTATTATTTACTGATAAAAGACTACTAAGCACCCGTTCATAATGTTTTAGGCACGCTGATTTCAATAATTTTTTTCTATAAATAATTAACTGGATAAAATAATGAGTCACTTCCTTTCGTTTTATTGTTTATGGAAAAAGGTGTACAACTCAGGAAAAACTACCC
>JANYEU010000128.1 GCA_025362915.1 Chitinophagaceae bacterium
AATCACTGGTAAAAGCCAGCGTTACGGGCGTTTAGTCATACAAAGAATTAAAGAAATTCACTCAAAAGGCAAAAAACAATTGGTAACTGTCGAAGAGTTTTGCAGTTATTCTGGTTTAAAATACGATTATGTTCTCACATCAATAAACGGGTAAACAGCCATTCGGCAAATGTTTACCCTATGTTTACCCCAAAAAAAGAAAAGCGTAGTAATCTATTGATTATCAACGCTTTTTTCTTGTATTTAGTGATTCCGTTGGGATTCGAACCCAAGACCCCATCATTAAAAGTGATGTGCTCTACCAGCTGAGCTACGAAATCTTACCCTTATTTTCCAGAACTATGTCCTTTTTGTTTTGGGAATGCAAAAATAGGGGAATCAAGTTTCTTGGCAAACTTTTATTCAGAAAAGCAGCAATCTTTTTTTAATGGTATTCTTTTCTAAGCTATCTTGAACACTTACATTTGCCAGAATTTAATAATAATATATGTCTTCATTCAATAATAAGGTTGTAGTAATAACTGGCGGAAGTGACGGTATCGGTAAGGCGTTGGTGGACGCCTTTTTATCTATGGGAGCCAAGGTAGCTACCTGCGGAAGAAATTATGATAAACTATATCAGATACAATCTGCACATCCTGGCAAGCCACTACTGATTCATACAACAGACATTAGTAAACAACAAGAGTGCAAGGGATTTATAGATACCGTGCTGAGTAGTTTTGGGCAAATAGATATACTTATAAACAATGCAGGCATATCCATGAGGGCATTGTTTGAGGATGTAGAACTTGATGCACTGAGAAAAGTGATGGATGTGAACTTTTGGGGAAGCGTCTATTGCACAAAATTCGCATTGCCAAGTATACTTGCCAGTAAAGGAACCATTGTAAGCATTTCTTCTGTGGCAGGCTTTAGGGGATTGCCCGGCAGAAGCGGTTATTCTGCAAGTAAGTTTGCCTTGAATGGCTGGATGGAATCGTTACGTACAGAACTATTGGATACTGGCGTGAATGTATTATGGGTAAGCCCAGGGTTTACAGAATCGAACATACGCAAGGCGGCATTGGATAGTACCGGAAAAGCAACAGGAGAAACTACCATGGATGAAAAATCGATGATGACAAGTACTGAATGTGCCCAACACATCATTAAGGCAATAGAAAAGAGGAAAAGAACAATAATACTGGGTTTCCAAGGAAAAGAAACAGTCATGCTAAATAAGTTTCTTCCCTCTCTGGCGGATAGGTTGGTAAGGAATTTTTTTTTTAAGAACGGAAAGTTGGTAAAATAATCATCTCTGTATATCAATCCCTAAATGGCTATCATAACACTTTCATCAGACGTGGGGCAACAGGATTATCTTGTTGGGGCTATTAAGGGGCAACTATTATCGCAAGATGAAAGGCATAATATTGTTGACATCACCCACTATCTTTCCAACACAAACTATCCACAGGCTGCCTATATATGTTCCAGCGCCTTCAAGCACTTTCCGCCCAATACCTTTCATGTTGTCATCTTTAATTTCTATGATATTCCGCTAAACCATGTATTGGTGGCGAGGCATAAGGAACAATACATCATTTGCCCAGACAATGGAATATTGACCATGATTGCTGGCGAAAGGCCAAAGGAAGTTGCAAAACTTTCACTGACACAGTCTGGGAGCTACTTTTTATCCATAACGGGTATGATTGCAAAAGCAATAACCCATATATCTAAAAATGAAAACTTTTTTGAACCCACAGATACGCCAGTTGTTATAGAAGAAACACTGCCATTGAGGCCTCATATTGGGTTTGAAACAATAGAATGCCAGATATTATTCATAGATAATTTTGAAAATGCTGTTCTCAATCTTACAGAAGAACAGTTTGAGGAACAAAGAAATGGTCGTCCATTTGTCATCCTCATATCCAGGAATGAGGAGGTAACCACCATCAGCAATCATTATTCAAGCGTTCCAAAAGGGGATTGTCTGGCTTGGTTCAACTCGGCAGGATACCTCGAAATTGCCATCAATAAAGGAAATGTGGCAAGTTTGTTTGGCTTACAGGGTTATCATGAAAATATGAATAAGTTGGGGATGGTTACGCAGAACAAGCATTTCTATCATACCATAAAAATCTTCTTTGGCGTATAGGGTTTTACCACAAAGAACACTAGGAAAAAACACAAAGACCACAAAGTTTTTTTACATAATAGTGTACTAATATTCCATTAATCATTAGTGTTCCTTGTGAAAACCTTAGTGTAATTTGTGGTAAATATTGCTATTTGTAACTGCTGCTTTTGAAATCTCCCCTCTTCCAGGCTTTTATAAAATCTGCCCACGCAAATGGATTCAATATATTTATTGGAGGAAGCTGACCCGCATAGTAATACTTGGCCGCCTGTTGTTTCAGCGTCTGGCTTACCGCTTCTTTTCCATCCATTGGCAGTGTTGCCAGCAATAGCCTTCGGGCAGATTCATCTGTATTTTTTCTGGCTATTTCGTAATTATCATCGGGGATGGTATTGTTTACAAAATCCCTTTCAAACTGCTCCCGTGTAGGTCTTGGCCGAAGGATGGTGGCAGGCAAATAAGCCGTATCATTAATCAATAATTGTATTACGCTATATTGGTTATCTGTCAGGTTGGTAGGGATGTTGATTGTTTTCTTTTTAAATCCGATAGAAGAAAAAGTAATCTTATCGCCCTTTAGCACTGCAATAGAAAACACACCATCGCTGTTGGTTATCGTTCCGCGGCCCTTATTTTCTACCACTACGCTTGCGGCCGGAATGCCCCGTAAGCTATCGGCCGTCATTACCACACCAAATAATTGGATGACTGAATCTTTTATGGATGGCATTTTCTGCGCTTTTGCTCCAAAAGTCAATGCCAACATCACGAATGGCAAAAGAAATCGTATGTATGTTTTCATTAACTAAAAATATTAAAAATAGAATGATAAAGTTATAGAAATAAGCAAATTAGGTACCATTATACTAACCAACCTACTTTTTATTAGACAGTTTGGGTGATGATTTAAACCCAATTTCCAAATCATTTAGGGTATTTGTTTTCAAATCCAAGACGTTTTATCCGCAATCCAAGGTCGTTTATTGGGAGAAAACGGTCGTTTTTTCTCAATCCAAGGTCGTTTATTGCGAAAAAACGGTCGTTTTTTTCCAATCCAAGGTCGTTTATTGGGAGAAAACGGTCGTTTTTTCTCAATCCAAGGTCGTTTATTGAGAGAAAACGGTCGTTTTTTTCCAATCCAAGACCTTTTATTTCCAGTAAAAGAGCTTTTATTCTATTGAGATATTCTACATCTACAATATTATTATGAACAAAGTAAAGCGGTGACAGGTTATTTTTACCGCCAAATATTATTTTTTAACAAAAACTTCGTGATGACAGAGGCAGAGATATTAGGTGCATTGAGCAATGTGCAAGAACCGGATTTAGGTAAGGATTTGGTTACCTTAAACATGATTAAGGATATTTTGATTGATGGAAAAAACGTGTCGTTTACCATCATACTAACTACACCGGCATGCCCTATGAAGGATATGATGAGCAGGGCAAGCGAAAATGCCGTGAAATTGTTGGTAGATAAGGAAGCGATTGTGACCGTAAAGTTTACATCGAACACGACCACAAACCGTAAGGATGCAAAACTTATTTTGGGAGGGGTGCGGAACATTATAGCCGTGGTAAGCGGAAAGGGCGGCGTTGGAAAAAGTACCGTTGCAGCAAACCTTGCACTTAGTTTAGCAGAAGGCGGCGCAAGTGTGGGGCTAATGGATGCCGATATTTATGGGCCAAGTGTGCCGATAATGTTTGGTGTGCGTGGCGAAAGACCGATGATGAAGGAGGTGAATGGCAAGGGAATGATTGTGCCGCTGAATAAATATGGCATCAAGCTGATGAGTATTGGTTTATTGGTGGATGAAAAGAATGCGGTGGTTTGGCGTGGCCCAATGGCCAGTAGTGCCATCAAACAATTTGTGACCGATGTAGATTGGGGCGAATTGGACTATCTGGTTATTGATATGCCTCCTGGCACTGGCGATATTCACCTTACGTTGATGCAAACCGTACCCGTAACCGGTGTGATGATAGTAACAACGCCTCAAAATGTGGCATTGGCTGATGCCAAAAAGGGTATTGCCATGTTTGGTCAGGCACAAATAAAGGTTCCTATTATTGGCTTGGTAGAAAATATGGCATACTTTACCCCTGCCGAATTGCCCGATAACAAATACTTTTTGTTTGGTAAGGAAGGTGGAAAAAGATTGGCTGAAGAATACGATTTGCCTTTTTTGGGACAGATTCCTTTGGTGCAATCCATCAGGGAGGGTGGCGATGATGGCGTACCATCCATGGTAGGCAATGATGAAATTAGCAAGAAAGCATTTAGGGATATTACTGCTGGGGCTGTACGGAATATTGCCATGCGCAATGCAAACATGCCGCAAACCAAATTGGTAGAAGTGCAATAAGAAACTTTTAATTCCCCGATACAGGCAAAGTGTATCGGGGTGTTTTTATTTTAAACTAAGCCTAATTCTTTCTTCAACCTTTCTATCTGTTCAAAATCCAAAGGCTTTTCTATAAAGCCACAAACGGTTTTTTCCCTCACCACCCTTTCCTTGTCCATAGGGTTAATGCTTGAAGAGAGAATATAAATTTTGGTTCTTTCGGCAAACTGTGGGAACTCTTTCTCAAATGTTTCCAAAAACTCCCAGCCATCCATCAGGGGCATATTCAAGTCCAGCAATATCAATTCTGGCACTTTTGATAAATTGTCTTCTTGCTTGGCCAAATCAATAAAATAATTCAACGCAAGTTGCCCATTCAAGACTTCAATGTAGTTCTCGCAAAACTTCGCTTCGTCCAGATACAATTTATTTAAAAGATGTGTTGTTGTGTCGTCTTCAACGCTAAGAATACTTTTTATCATCAATAATTATTTAAATGTTAGTGTGAATGTTGTTCCAATATTTACTTCGCTATAAAATTCTATCTTACCACCCAAGGCAGTTATTTGGGAATAGATAAGATACAAGCCAATTCCTTTACTATCTGAGTTGGTATGGAAACGTTGATAGAGGCCAAATATCTTATTTTTTACCCGTTCCATATCCATGCCGATGCCATTATCGGAAAAAATAAGCTTTGTAGTTCCGTCTTCATTTGTAGAAGTATTTATTTGAATGATTGGATGCCCTTCCGGTTTCGCATACTTTAAAGAATTTGTAATCAGGTTTAAAAATACACTTTCAAGATAAGCCGGGTTGAAGTTAACGTTTGGCGCACTGGAAAAATCTGAATGGATAATTGTACCCGTCCGTTCAATGCTTTTGTTAATAGATAAAGTCACTTTTTCTAATGTCTGGGCAAAGGTGACTTCTGAAGTAGGAAGATGAATGTTTTCTTTTATGATAAGGATATTTATCAAATCATTCAGTGTGTCGTTCAAGTCGTGCGTAGATCTTTTAAAGCCATCTATCAATTTTATTGTCAATGGATCCTTAATTGTTTCTGTTTTTATCAAATTGCAAATAGACAACAGATTAGTAAGGGGCGCCCTCAAATTGTGTGATGTAATGTAACTAAATTGTTTAAGCTCCCTATTATTATTGGTAACCTCACGAAGTAGTTTTTCCCTTTCCAGTTCTGTAAGTTTTTTATCGGTAATATCAGTACTTATAGACACATACCTAAGTGGCTTGTTTGTTTTAGCATCCATATACGGCACAATGGTAATACCAACCCAATACAATGTTCCATCTTTTGCCTTATTGCACAAATCGCCCTTCCACACGTCTCCATTGGCAATGGTGTTGTACATCTTTATAAATAATGAAGCTTGATGATAGCCTGACTTTATTATACGATGATTTTGACCAATCAATTCCTCCTTGCTGTACTTACTTATCTTGCAAAAACTATCGTTTGCATAGATGATCATCCCTTGCACATCAGTAATAGAAACAATGTCATGTTGGTCTATGGCAAACTGTTGTTGCCTAAGTTCATTAATGGTTTCTTCTAGTTTTTCATAACTTATCCGTAGTTCTTCCTGCATTTGTTTCTCGAAAGTTATGTCTTTGGCTATCCCCAAATAACCAATTACGCCACCTTCGTAATTGTGCAGGGACGTTACAGAAAGAGATACAGGAAAGCGGTATCCATTTCTGTGTATATAAGTCCATTCAGTTTCGGTACTAATGCCCAGTTTGGCTTTTGCAACAAATACCTCAAACCCTGGTTTTATCTTCCTGCCCAATTCGATAGTCAGTTCCTTTGCCCGGTTTGCCATTTCTTCTGTATCATGAATCAGCTCAGGTGTTTGTTTATTTATCACCTCTTCTGCCTTATAGCCAAGCAGTATCTCTGCACCTTCATTAAACGATTGGATGATGCCATTAACATCGGTAGAAATAATTGAAAAATTGGCACTATCTAAAATAGACTTTTGCAGGGCAGCCATTGCTGCAAATGCTTGTTCTGTTTCTCTTTTGGTAGTAATGTCGCAAATGGCACCTACAAGTCTGATGGGCTTTCCTGCTTCATTCCTTATGATGAGGGTTTTATCCAGCACCCAAGCGTATTTTCCATTTGCTTTTTTAAACCTATACTCATCATCCCACTTATCCTCATGGGTTTGTAACATCCGAATCCTTTTGTGTTTTATCTTTTCAACATCCTCAGGATGAATATTCTTTCTCCAAATATTATTATCGGTTGTCTGCGCCTCTGTAATGGTATATCCAAATAGTAATTCAAAGTTTTTGCTAAAAAACACCTCCTTGGTTAAAAGGTCAGATTCCCAAATCATATCAGAAGTGGCAAGTGTGGCATATTCAAAGCGTTCATTACTTCTTTGCAACGCCACTTCAGCTCTCTTCCTTTCGGTAATATTAGTTACAAAGGCACAATTAATCTCCGAGTCTCCATATTTTATCAGGTTAGCCTTTATCTCCACATCTATTAATGACCCATCTTTTTTCTTTTGTACGCTGGTAAACAGTAAGGTCTTTTTTTCTCTAAGTTCTGCCCAATGTATTGGCCAATCAATTGCTTTGTGGTTAGGGTCAATATCTTCCACTTTTAATGCCATCATCTCTTCCCTTGTATAACCAAGTAAGGTATGAGCCCTTTTATTAAAATTATAAAAAGAGGCATCACTCTTCAATAAAAAGATAGAAACATCGGCTTGTTCAAATGCAAAATCAATAAGTTTAAGTTTCTCCTCCACAGCTCTCTGCGCTGTAATATCCCTGCTTATACCCACTAACCCTGTTACATTACCAGCGGTATCAATGATTGGAAACTTGGAAGTAAGGTTATACGATTGCACCCCATCCTTGTTGGTAAATATTTCGAGGTCATTTATTGATGGCTGTCCGGTATTTATTATTTTCAAATCCCTATCATATCCTAAATGGCCTGAGGCTGGATCAAACAATTCCAAATCTGTTTTCCCTATAATCTCTTCTTCAGTTTCTACCCTGATATTCTTTAAATCGGCCTTATTTGCTATAAGCTTTCTCCCCAAATTATCTTTTACAAAAATGGCAACAGGCAGGTTGTCTATCAGTGTTCTCAAAAGTGTATGTTCTTGAACCAGACTATCCTGCAACAATTTTGCTTCATATACTGTCCGCTCAAGTTCTTTTTCTTTCTTTATTTCTTCCGATAGATCATTTACAAAGAAACAAAATTTTCCTGCATCCCTATTGTCACCATCAACTGAAAAGAAAGAAAAACTAACAGGAAAATTCTCTCCATTTTTCCTGACTCCTGTGCCATAAGCCAGTTTTTTTTTAAATTTACTACTGTCTGTCTCTAATACCTGCTTGGTTTCCTTTTCCAGAACGATTAGATCTTCTTTTCTCTTTAATAAGAATTCCGTTTCTGTATACCCAAATATTTCTTGCGCGGCAGTATTTGTTTCAATCACTTGCCCATCAATATTTTTGATGATGACAGCAAAAGCCGCTTCTGAAAGGATAGATTTATAAAAAGAATTGTCTTCGTGCATCGTCTTAATAATGGGGTTCTTTTACAAAAATCTGGGTAACTAAAATTGAAAAAAATAAATAATTACCATTCATTCCAACAATGTTTTATTTAAGAAATTAGATTGACAAGGATAAAAAAATTGAAAATACAGTTTTTTATAACGCAATAGTATTTATGCTGCATAAATCAATGGTAATAATAAAAAATGTTTGATGATTTACAATATGAACTGCCTTTTATTAGTATTTATTCAAGGCCTTGGGTTCGGCTGTTGTTAAAAAAATGGTATTAGGAAATTGCAAATTTGGGTAATCAAGAGAAAACCTCACCATAAACCCCGAACTTGCGCCAAAATAAACACTTAGAAAATGAACGGACAAAATTTTAAAAATCACTCAAGATTAGTTCTTGGTTGGCATGGATTAACCTTTTTTTCCATCTTGGCTTTGTTGGTAGGGTCTATTGTAAACATAGTACATTCTGCAAGAGAAAATCTCTATTCTGCTTCACTCATTTGTTTGGTGGCTTTCATATTTCTCTTGTTCTTTATCTATACAAGGGTATTTGTACTTAAAGTACAGGATAGGGCTATCCGTGTCGAAGAAAGTTTGCGCTATTTTATACTTACCGGCAAGCCGTTGAGTAGCAAGTTGACCGTCCAACAAATTATTGGTTTGCGCTTTGCTTCCGACGAAGAATATCCAGACTTAGCGGCGAAGACATTGCAAGAAAACCTCAGTAACAAGCAAATAAAACAAGCCGTCAAAAACTGGAAAGGCGATTATCATCGTGCCTAAATGAAATAAATAAATGGTCAACAACTTTTGAAGGGTTGTTGACCATTTGTTATTTCTTTGTTTGTAACTACTACTTATTTTAAGAAATAAGGTATAATACCTCCTACTACCACAAACCCAAGTGTAATCAGTGCGAAATATTTTACTCTTTTTTGCTTTGTAACCCCATTCTCCCCATCCTTTAATCCTGAAAATCCTGATTCAGACAAAGTATCTACCCTTTCTCCCACCCAAAAGCCACTTTCCTCAAAACATACACGTTTTTTACGCAGTAAGTACGGAATGGAGCGTAAAGACTATGGTTTAGTCGCAAACATGTGCTTGTGCTCTCCAAACATATGACTTTGAATCCAAACATATATCTTTATGCTTTAAAGACGCATCGTTGCACTCCAAACATGTGTCTTTCGCTTCAAACAGTAGTGTTTGCGCTTCATTCCTTACTCTTTGCGATCAAACCGTAGTCTTTGCGAAAAAAAGGTATTGTTTGCATTGCAAACTTTCGACTTTGGACTACACTGTAGGTATAAAAGTATTATGTTTGTCAAAACAGACATTAGATACCTATGGGCAAACTCTTTCTTTCGTTCCTACTTCTTTGCAGCTTCTATAGTAAATCCAGCGCACAGAAAAACTTCTTTATTTACATGGAATCTGAGGCAAAAGAACCTTTTTATGTATTGATTGATGGAAAGACAAATTATAGTTCCTCACTAAATGGTTTTCTTACTATCCCTCAAATGATTGCCGGAGATTATGATGCGGAAGTTGGATTTGTGAAAGACAAATACCCATCGCAACATTTTATCATCTCCATTAAAGGGATGGATGTAGGTTTTATACTGCGCAGGGCGAAGGACAATACGTTTGGATTGCTAAACCTGCAAACTTTTGCCACAATTGCCCCTGCTGCCATAGAAAATTCTACGCCAACACAAACACAACAGGCAATGGCCGAAGCAATGGCGAAAATTCCTGAAACAACTGCGAAAACAATGTCGCCTTTTGCCAATAAATTGAAACAAAACCCAAATTGTATCATTGCTACAGATGCAGATTTTAACGCTTTGAAGAAACTTATGCAAGCTGCAAAAACAGAAACCCAAATAATTGCGGAGGGCAAGGCTGTGTTTGCCGAAAAATGTTTTTCTACCGAGCAGATAAGGAAACTAAGCAAGGTTATTATTACTGAAAAAAGCAAACTATCCCTGTTTTTGGTAGCTAAAGAATGTATTTATGATGGAAATAATTACGCCTCATTACAAAATCAGCTCACTGAGCCTGCTATTTTAAAACAATTCCGAAACTGTCTTTAATATGCACCGATATTTTATTGAAGTGGTTTATAAGGGCACTCGTTACAGCGGTTTTCAAACGCAACAAAATGCCGAAACCATACAATCGGTTATTGAATCTGCCATGCAAAAGGTATATAAAACCACTTTTCAACTTACCTGTTCGTCACGTACCGATGCCGGGGTTCATGCCTTGCAAAACTTTTTTCATGTAGATACAGACACAGAACTTAATCCAAAACAGGTCTATAACCTCAATTCAATCTTGCCAAGGGATATTATTGTAAAGCAAATTGTACCAGTTTCTCCAGAAGCCCATGCCCGTTTTAGTGCCACGCACAGGGAGTATAAATATTATATAACGAGAAATAGGAATCCTTTTTTAACCGAGACGGCTTGGTTTTATCCTTACAATCTTGATATTGAAGCTTTGCAGCTAGCTGCTGAAATACTGCTTACCTACTCCGACTTTACTTCTTTTTCTAAACGGAATACACAGGTAAAAACTTTCATCTGCGATATAATCACTTCAAGATGGGCATACGAAAATGATTGTTTGGTATATAATGTAAAGGCAAACCGATTTTTGAGAGGGATGGTGCGTGGATTGGTAGGAACGATGCTGCAAGTAGGGCGAGGATTGATAAGTTTGGATGATTTTAAACAGATAATAGAAGCCAAAGACTGTACAAAAGCCAACTTTACGACACCTTCAACGGGATTGTTTTTGATAGAAGTTACTTATCCTGAAACTTTGGTAAAGAAAGAAATGATGGTGTAAAGTAATATCGCACATCTCCTTTGTGTATTACGCAGCCACCCTTTCTACTTTTATAACAGGGATTTTTATTATCTTGATAATACCAATGCTATTCATGCCCCGCATTACCTGATAAGTAAGATCAAACTCGAACCATTTATTCGCAAAATTTGCATCATGTTTGGCATAGTGGTGGTTATTCTGAAACAGTTCTCCCATTAAAAGAACGCCAAATGGAGTAGAATTCTTGCTATGGTCGCCATTATTATAGTTGCTGTAGCCGTATTTATGTCCGCACCAATTTACAATTGCTCCCTGAAGCGGTCCCATTAAAAAGTGTATTGGTAATAACAGGAACCACCAAAAACTAGGGGTAAAAACTAGATAGAAAGCTATGTAAGCCGCTATAAAAAACAAGCGGGTAAGTAGGTGATTGCCCAATTTATCCAGCCTGTTCCATGCCGGCAAGTAATCTTTTGTAAACTGTGCTTCAGGTAAGTTTTTTCCTGAAATTAAACCACGGAATATACGGGCGGTACTCCACATCATCTGATATATATCTTTAAAAAAGTACGGTGAATGTGGATCTTTCTCCGTGTCGCTATACAGATGATGCATCCTGTGCATTACGCCATAAGCGCTGGGAACCAAAAATGAGCTACCCTGCACAAACCATGTAATCAGATAAAACGTACGTTCCCAGTTTTTACTTGTTGTGTACATTTTGTGGGATGCAAAGCGGTGCAAAAAGAAAGAATGGAAGAAAAGCGAGAGGAACCAATGACCGAAAAAAAACAAAAGAATTGTGACCATATTAATAATTAGAGTGGTTGCGGGGGCGCAAGGTAACGGTTTAATATTAAACAACAAAGCTAACTAGAATGTTAGGTTGTAGGGGTCTTATTATAATTCATGAAGAATCTAATTTTTAAAGCCAAGATAACTGCTATCCCTGCTGTTGCTGATGTTCCACCAGATAGCCCTTATCAGTTGCCTGATAAAACCGAACTCTCTATTCTTTAGGTAAAAAAAAATGTTTCGTGGAGTAACTACTAGCATGAAGTAAGCGTAAAAAAACAACTTTTGAAATGTGCTGGCATTTCTTCTGGTATAAAGTATCCTATTGCGGTTCATAAAGTACTCTTTGAGCAGACTTTTTTTGCCTACCGATATTGATTCTTTATGATAGATAAGTGCTTGCATGTTTACCCAAACCTCATAACCAGCATGTTTTATATGATCGCTCCAATCCATCTCCTCATAATATAAAAAGAAGTTTTCTGCCATAAGTCCAGCCTTGTCAATTGCTTCACGTTTTACCATCATGGCAGCACCATGGGCAAAGCCTGTTGCGCCCGTAACTTTATCGTACTGCCCATTATCTGTTTCAAATTGGCCGATGCAACTATTCCTTGCAGTAAAATAATCCATGGGTGTATATCCTGCGTATTGAAGCATATCTGGCTTATCGAAGTAGCGTATCTTTGGCGACACCATTCCAACATTTGGATTTTTATCCAACGTTTCCACCAATGTTTCCACCAGTCTTTCAGTAAACTCAGTATCATTATTTACCAAAAAAAGGTAATCGCCACTTGCAGCTTTAATGCCTAGGTTATTACCTCCTGCAAAGCCAAGGTTTTCCTCGCTTCTAATAAATTGTACATTCGGATACCGGGTAATCCAAACAGGCACAGGATTAATTTTACTGCCATTATCCACCACTATTATCTCCAGATTGGCGTATGTGTTTTTTGCAGCAATAGATGCCAGCAGCTCATCAGTTACATGGCTGTGATTAAAATTTACCGTTACGATGGATACCTTTTTCACGTTATTTATATTTAGTCTTCCTCATCTTCTGGTAGGCGTTTACTTATGGCAATAGCAGCTTGTTCATCAAGGTAATCAAGTATTTTACTATCAACCTTACTATTAAACTTCCTTGCAAATAATTTACCGCTCTCCGTCAATTTTTGTGCATCATCCGTGGTCAATGTCTTTGGACTTGCGTTTCCTTCAGACCAATCTATATACCGCAGATTATCATTCACCATATCCGATTTATAATCTGAATTATAAACCATCGTTTGAAAGAAGAATTCATCACTGCCCCATGTGTTCTTAAAAAACCGTTGAATTTCTGGATGATCCAACAGATAATCTGCCATGTCATTGGCATGTAGTGTTGACATCGTAAACCACTGCGACCTGCCATAACCTATCATTCCTTTAGGTAGTTTACGTGCAGGCACTATGGCACTAATAAGATTTGCCAAGAAAGTGCTTCCAAAGAAAGGGGTATCTGTAAGGAAATATTTCTTTATTCTTGGTATAGCCTCTTTCCATTCATTTTCTACAGATTTAAACTCTGTAAAAACCTTACCTGGATTCTTCTTAAAAAAATCATGAATTTCATATACATCCTTCAATGGATAATCTTGTCCACTCAACAAATTGATATAATCGTATCGCTTATTTGTCTGTAAAATACAATCTATTCCATTCAGGGTAGCTTGCACCATACTAAACCCACCCCAATATATTTTCACTCTTGGTCTCACAAAGTAAACCTGTCCTAGGTTTTCTAAATGTAAGAATGGGTTTATGTCTGTTTTCAGGTCAACATGTATAAAAAAGTCTGCCTTCTTGTGTTGCAGCCGCCTTATCATTCTTTCCAAATGTTCCGGGTCGCCATGTGTTAAAATAAGGTGTGCAAGTCTCATCAAGTATGTTTTATTAAGGGAGTAATTGTTTAAAACATCTTCTTCACCTTACTCCAAATATTTTTAAATTTCTTGATATATCTCGACGATTCACCAATTGGTTTAAAATTTTTCCATTCAGTTTGGTCAAGGTAAAAGTAAAATGTCTTTTTAAAATCTGGGTTGTAATTGTATGATTGATAAATGGGTTTGCGTTCTACAAAATGTATCAAGAAAGGCTTCTCTACAGTATCTATCGTAGAAAAATGGTTCCACAATGGATTTAATTCCAGCCATTTGTTTGCCAATACCACATTTAATCCGTACTGATCCGGATAGTTTGCAAACTTCTTATTATTGTCTATGCACGTGATAATCTTGGTGGTCACATCCTGTTCGCGCCAGTTTTTTGTTTGCATCAATAGCAGGCCAGTGTTGAAGTATCTTGTCTTTCCTGATAAACCCAGCTCACCATAGTTCAGCACGCCTCCCCAAGAGTTATCGAAAGTAATGATACGTGGATCGAGCACTGCTGCCACCACATTATCGCCCAAATCATTCTCGAAAATGGTAGTGATGTCTGCCTGAACAATCATATCTACATCCAGATACAATACTTTTTCAATTTCTTTGGGAATGAAATACGGTATAAATAACCGCATATAAATATTGAGTGGATAAGAACTTCTATCCAATGGCAATTGCATTCCTGCCGGAATAACCTCTTCCATCTTCTGCCAATGCAAAGTAGTAATGTTTTTATTTACAGACCGTTGAAGTTTTTGCTTATTGGCAGCGGTAAGTTTATCTTCTATTACATACACATTAATGGGTTGCCCGCTACTTATGTTTGCCTCGATAGACTTAATAAGTGCGGCAAGTAATATGAGGTAATGATTATCGCAAGCTACTACTACAGTAAGAGGTTTGGGCGTTGCCATAAAACTTTATTAATTATAAATTTATAAATTAGAGGGTTAACCCATCACCGATTTTATTGCTTTGTATATCTCTCCCACGCTGTTTCCCCAAGTGTGCGATGCAGCAAAAGCTTTTCTTTTGTCTTGCAAGTCAACACTGTTTTCTGCCAGCGCTTTTTCTATTAACAGTATATATTCTTCTTTTGTTTCGGCAAGATAAGTATGTTCGCTAAATATGCTCATTGCGTCAGTTTTTGTAGCCACCACAGGCTTACCCATTGCCAGATATTCATCTACCTTGCGGGGATAATTGCCAATGGTAACCTGACTTACTATCTGCGGATTGATACATACATCAAAGGCATTTATGTAGGCGGGCAGTTCTATAGGATCCTTGCTTCCCCAAAAATAGACGTTATTTATCTGGTGCAGCACACTGCGTTTAAACTCATTATCTTCTGGTCCCACCAATACCACATTCCATTCATGATGCGATGCTGCAATATGCTTTATTATTTCTATATCCAATCGAAGGCTTTGCAACGAACCCACATATCCAATAATTGGTTTGCCAATATGTTTCATATCAGCGGGTAATGCGGCTTCAGTTGCTTGAGTAAACATATCAAGCTCGCAACCTTGCCCTACATAAAATGAACGTGGATTGTAGCGACCGCAATAATCTGCCAGATAACTAGAATTGGCAACGCATATATCGCTCTTCATTATCAGTTTATACTCCAATTTTTCACCATGCTTCTTCCAGTAATCCACAGCAAGCATATAATCCCTCGAATAGTAGATACTTATGGTTGGTTTCAGGTATTCTTTCATATAAAAGCAACGGAACATGTCATTGTCATTAAACAATATCACATCTGTAAAACCCAATTTTCTTATTGCTTTTTTAATAGATAAGGCAAAACTTCGGTTGTTTAACCTGTTTAAAGTTTCGAACAATAATTGCGAACTCATCCAGTTTATAGACTCAATCAGTTCATCGGGGTAAAGATTCCAAAGGTTTTCTTTTATCTCAACCAGTCCGTTTTCTTGTCCGCTTATCACCCGTATGCGCTTTTGCACTTTTGGGTCATTCTTGTTTTTTAGCTTTGTTATCCTATCCAATGGCGAGTTTACATACAGTACCCTGTTATGTTTGCTCATCTCTAAGGCTATGTTTTTGCAGTTGCTCCCTATTTCTGTATCCCAAGGCTGTTGCCCTACAATTACAATATCCTTGTTAGTTAGTAATGTTGTTTCACTCATAGATTACTCGATTTTGTTCCTCATCAATCTTTCTTGTTACTACAATTAATGCAGATGACAGGTAAAAGTAAACGTTTGAGGGATACTGAACCAAAGCTTCTTGTGGAAAATTACCAATATTGAAAATAAATATTACAAAAGTTGCTCCCAGACAAATAGATTTTAGTTCGGGATCTTTTATCTTATAATAATTATTGATGCCTGTTTTTAGTATCACAAACATCATTATCACAAAAATTAGCAATCCTATCGGTCCGGCTTCTACAGTTGTTCTAACATAGCCGCTATCTGGTGGAAAGTTTGATAAGTAAGAACCTGGCGAGAATTTTTTGCCCCATTCGCCCGTACTTCCCAATCCACCACCAATGGGATGACTCCAGATAAACGGTTTTATCCTTGCCTGATTTATTTTACGTACCTTATAAGAAGCATCATCATTTGGACGGAAAGCAGACTGAAAACGAAGGATATTCTGGTTTGATGTGGGCACAAATATCAACCCCACAATAAATACGGCAGCGATAATGCTGGCTATTAAAATCTTTTTGCTGAACTTAATGATGGCATACAAAACCAACACAACAGGGATAAGTGGAAATGCACCACGGGTGCCAGAAAATATCATGTTGAAAATGCAGGAAAACATGAATAATGTAAGCCAAATCCTCCGCTTAACAGATATTGGCCCTGTTAGCAACCCAATGCAAAGCACGGCAGCCGCCACCATGTTATAAGCAAACGTAACAGGATCGGAAAAGATGGAGAACTTGCGCCAATGTCCTGCAATAAACAACAGCATCATGATATCGCTACTGGAATGCAGGTAGTCTTCTTCAAACTGAAAAAAGCCAAAAAACTCTTGCTTAAATGCATACCACGCCGCAAATACCGAGAAAAAAAGCCATACACCAATGATGGTTTTTATAAATACTTTTGTGCGGATATTGTAAATGAAAATATAATAGCCAATGGCCACCAACGATATGGTACGGATGGTATATATCCATGCGGTGCGAGAATCGGCTGATGGATTGCCTACTTCCAGGATATTATAAATAATCCACACCATTATTGCCTGACTCATGGGGCCGCTTACCAAATCCCACCGTTTCTTTTTCTTTTGCTGAACAAAAAAGTTTATGAGGAATATTACCAGCATTCCATCCATCAACGTACCCAGTGGAAATGATATGCCCAAACGCAACAAAAACATGATGGCATAAGCCAATGTTAGGTAACTGATAATGCCAAATTCTGGATTGGTACAAAGGCAATAAAAGATAACGGAGCCTACCAGCGCGGCAATGATAAGTACGCCAACAATGAAACCTTTTAGGGCAATAAGCACTGCAAAAAGGCTACAAACTGTGGTAAAAACAATAAAACCAAATGGGTTCAACAGTTTTTCATATAGCACCCAACGGCGGATGGTACCCACAAATGTTTCCCATTTGCTTGGTGTTTCCTGATTGACTGGTATATTAATATTTAGCATTAGACAGACGAGGGGAGAATCATTTTTAAAAATAAGAAGACCAACAGTACCACCACAAACCCAATAGCCACCTTACGCGTAGCTATTTCTGTTTTTGCCAGAAGCTTTTCTTTTTTCTTCTTTTGATGTATCAGCGTAGGGTCTATTCTCATATTGCGTGAAACAAAAATAATTGTATTTCAAAGATAGCGGGGAAAATATAATTGAGAGGGGGTAATTGAGGGTGTATAAATAATTTTCGCGATCAAGCTGCAATCCTGAGATCAGTTTTTGTGAGGTTAATAATTTTATTCCACTGATTGTTTAATCGAAGAGTTCTAAGCACCCGTTCATAATGTTTTAGGCACGCTGATTTCAATAATTTTTTTCTATAAATAATTAACTGGATAAAATAATGAGTCACTTCCTTTCGTTTTATTGTTTATGGAAAAAGGTGTACAACTCAGGAAAAACTACCC
>JANYEU010000130.1 GCA_025362915.1 Chitinophagaceae bacterium
TTCTTTTAGGGCCATGGCCCTAAAAGAAGGAAAGGCGGCGAAAGCCCCAATTGCAATTGACACAGTTTAAATTACATTCCCGAATATCCTACTGTATTTACTTTACATCCTGCTGCTTTTTATTCCCTTTATACTGATTTCTTGGCTGGTTCAACGCTACTTGTCCAGTAGCCGTTGTAAGCGAATTATTGATGGATACAATACTGTTTCACCTTGTAATCTTGTAAATGTCGCCTACTACCAAGGTTGATGGTGTGCCGCTAATGGTTGCTCCCTTATAAATATATAGTGGTATAGTTCCCATGTCTACTATCGTGCTTCCAATATTCACCCGAACGTTCAATGCACTTGAGCTTGCCTTTATTACTTTATTGAGGGTTTTAATCACCTTCGGCGTAAGCACTATCGTAATGCCATGGAAGCCCAATTCCTTTATATTATCGGGGTACCATCATCAAAAATTTGATGATGGTGGGTATATATTTGGCAATTTACAAAAAAGTTGCCAAATCATCGCTCCACACGTCACTACCATTTTTTTTCTGGTGTGCCAGATGAACAATTCGAAATGACGGGGAGAGCTAAGCGATTTTAGCATCCTTACCCATTTATCAATAGTATTATCTGATTAGTAGAAGTATTTTTTATGATTATTGTCAGTTGTAGATTTATACCTAATAACCATCTTTGCGAAGGGAAGAAATAATATCTTCTGCAACCAATATTTCAATTACTTTTAATCATGAGCAATGCAATTTATATAGCAACCAACCAACCGGATAGTGGGAAATCGGTGGTGGCACTCGGCTTATTGAACATGCTTTCTGGCAAAACAAAGAAGGTGGCGTATTTTAAACCCATCATCTACCGCCCCAACGAAAATGAAATGGATTATCATATCCAGATGATTGCCTCCCATTTTAAACTGACTACTCCCTATAGGGATATGTTCGCTTTTACACGCGATGAAGTGCTGCAACACAGGGCGGCGGGCAATGATGCTTTTGTAATAGATACCATCATTGAAAAATTTAAACACCTGGAAGAAAACTATGACTTTGTAGTGGTGGAAGGAACGGACTTTTTGAAGGATGGTGTATCGTACGACTTTGATGCGAACATTGAGATAGCAAAAAACCTAGGCATCCCTGTAATAATATTGATTAGTGCCGATAAGACTGACAATGAAACGGTTACGAATAGTTTGTTGGCTGTTTGTAAAAGTTTTAACGATAAGGATATTCAGGTATTGGCAGCCATTGTAAATAAAACCAATCCTGATGCCATAGAATTGTTGCGGAAAGTATTGGAAGAACAACTACCCAAAGATTTATTGCTCAGCATCATTCCCAGTAATAAGGATTTGGATAACCCAAGCATGAAAGAAATAGCCAATGCGATTGGTGGCAAAGTGATATTGGGGCAGGAAAATCTGAATAACCAAGTGGATCATTCGATAGTAGGTGCGATGCAATTGAGAAATTTATTGTTGCGCCTACAACCAAACACCTTGATAGTAACACCCGGCGATAGGGGCGACATAATTATTGCTGCGATGCAGGCAAACATCTCATCCAATTATCCAAAAGTGGCAGGATTGATACTTACGGGAGGACTGGAACCGGAAGAACCGATACTTAGATTGATAGAAGGTTTGGAAACGGTGGTGCCGGTGGTGCAGGTGCAAACAGGTACGTTTGAAACGGTGACCAATGTAAGCAAAACGCCATCGCGGATAAGTATGGACAACAGCCGGAAGATACAACTTGCGATAAATACCTTTGATAAATACATTAATGTGGCGGGGCTGGAAGAAAAAATAAAGACTTTCCATACGTCTGGCATTACGCCACACATGTTTCAATACCAATTGGTGAAAAGGGCAAAGAGCCACAAAAAACATATTGTATTGGCAGAAGGAAATGACGATAGGATATTGACAGCCGCCACAAGACTGTTGCAACAGGATATTGTGCGATTGACAATATTGGGTGATAGGGAAGAAATAGAAATGGCACTGCGGAGATTGAACCTAAACTTCCCTTCGGAAAATGTGGAGATTATAAACCCATTGAAATCTGCGTCCTTTAATCATTACGCAGAAACCCTTTTTGAATTGAGAAAGGCGAAAAATGTAACGCTGGAAATGGCGAGGGATATGATGGCTGATGTTTCTTATTATGGCACCATGATGGTTTACTTAGGCGATGCGGATGGGATGGTTTCTGGTGCGGTTCATACCACCCAACACACCATTAGACCTGCATTGCAATTTGTGAAGACAAAGCCCGGCATCAATACCGTTTCCTCCGTATTCTTTATGTGCTTGGAAGATAGGGTTTGTGTGTTTGGCGATTGCGCAGTGAACCCAAATCCTACTGCGGCACAGTTAGCTCAGATTGCTATATCTGCTGCTGAGAGTAGTATTGCGTTTGGCATAGAACCATTGGTGGCCATGCTTTCCTATTCGTCCGGCACCAGTGGGGTGGGGGAGGATGTGGACAAGGTGATGGAGGCAACTGCCTTGATCAGGAAACTAAAGCCTGAACTAAAAGTGGAAGGCCCCATACAATATGATGCGGCAGTTGACCCTTCGGTAGGGAAACAAAAGATGCCGAACTCGCCAGTGGCTGGTCAGGCAAGTATATTGATATTTCCGGATTTGAATACGGGAAATAATACATATAAAGCGGTGCAAAGGGAAACGGGTGCATTGGCAATTGGGCCAATGTTGCAAGGATTGAACAAACCAGTAAACGATTTGAGCAGAGGTTGCACCATTGAAGATATATTTAATACGGTGGTGATAACCGCCATACAAGCGCAGTAAATAAGTTTCAGGTTACTGGTTACAAGTTACTGGAACCAAGTAACCTGTAACCAGTAACTTTTTAAATAATTCATAATTAAGGACTGATGAAGATTTTTGTAATAAACTGTGGCAGTAGTTCCATCAAATACCAATTGATAACCATGCCCGAAGCCACACTTGTTTGTAGTGGATTGGTAGAAAGGATTGGTACCGATGAGAGTGTACTGATACATAAGGTGTTTTGGGGCAATGAGCCAATAGTATTAAAAAAACAAATAGGCAATGTGGATCATGGTGGTGCATTGGCAGCCGTGGTAGAGGTGATGATGGATAAGGATTCTGGTGTTATTTCTTCTCCGGAAGAGATTGATGCCATAGGGCATCGCGTTTTGCACGGGGGCAGGATATTTACAGAAATTATTAAAATTGATGAAGCAGTAAAGGCACAGATAAAGAAATTATTCCCGCTGGGGCCATTGCATCTGCCTGCTAATCTTACTGGTATTGAAGTGGCGGAAGCGTTGTTTCCATCGGCAAGGCAGGTGGCTGTGTTTGATACTGCCTTTCACCAAACAATGCCGCCCGTTGCTTACAGATATGCTGTCAGTAATGACTATTACGAAAATAATGGGGTGAGGGTTTATGGTTTTCATGGCACAAGCCACAAATATGTATCGGCCAAAGCAGCCGCTTATTTGGGTAATCCGACTGCCAGGATAATAACGATACACTTGGGCAATGGCTGTAGTATGGCTGCCATCAATGCAGGAAAGTGCATGGATACGTCTATGGGTTTGGGACCATTGAGTGGTTTGATAATGGGTACAAGGTGCGGCGATATTGACCCATCGGTCATCTTTCATATTATAGAACGCACGGGTATATCGTTGACAGAATTGCAGGATGTATTGAATAAAAAGAGTGGTATGTTGGGTTTGTGCGGGCTTAGTGATATGCGGGATATAAAAGCAGCGATAAAGAATGGGGATGATGCCGCAGCATTGGCTTATGATATGTATGCCTATAGGATAAAGAAATATATAGGGTCTTACATTGCCATATTAAATGGGCTGGACGCAATAGTTTTTACTGGGGGAATAGGGGAGAACGATAGCGCCATGCGGGCATTGTCATTAAAGGACATGGAGTTTCTGGGTATCACTTATAATGAAAGTAATGCAAGGCATTCTTCGGAAGGTATTACTCAATATCAGGATGCTGGTGCCAAGATAAAAGTATTGGTTGTGCCTACCAATGAAGAACTGCAGATTGCAAAAGAATGTTATGGGTTATCGAATGGGTAATGGTATTGATTAGGCTCATATCTTTGGATACGATAATCTTGCAGTTTATACTCAAATGTATCACAAGTAATAGCAGTATCATGATTGTAGGCAAAATAAATAAAATTCAATTTCAATTGCAAGGGGCAATAAACTATTTAAACATAGGGCTCATGCTATTGAGTCTTGTTGCTGCCTATATAATTCCTTTTGAATTATTTTTATTTTCTTATGCAGTACTTGGACCATTACACTACCTAACGGAGATTTCATGGCTTGATAAAAAGAATTTCTTTGTTAAATCTAAAACAGATATTGTATTACTAGTACTCTTGGTTTTACTTGTTTCCATTGCAAAGTTTGATAATAAGTCCAGTGCCAATTTGTTCTACACAAACTTTGTATTCTTGGCTTTTGCCTATGCCCTGATGGTTTTGTTTGTGAATGATACACAAACAAAAATTATTTTTTCTGTGGGTATTTTTTTAGTTACAGTGCTATTGGGATTTAATAATTACAATGGCCTTCCTTTTTTATTGTTTGCTGTCTGGTTACCAACCATCATCCATGTATATGTGTTCACGGGAATCTTCATCTGTTTCGGAGCATTAAAGAGTAGGAGTGTTTCGGGACTTCTTTCAGTTTTGGTATTCCTTCTTTGTGGAGTTATATTTTTCTTATTTACACCAGATAACATTGGTATGCCTATAACAAATTATGGGAAAGGGGCATATTCTTTTTTTAGTTTTATCAATATATCCCTTTATAAATTATTTGGATTTGGCATTCTTAAAAAGACCGACAACTTATTATATACTGCACCTAAGGCATTGGCAGTAATGCGCTTTATTGCCTTTTCATACACCTATCATTATCTAAACTGGTTTTCTAAAACTTCTGTCATCAAATGGAATGAGGTATCAAAAAGGAGAATGGTGGTTATACTAGTTTGCTGGATTGCTGCTGTGTTGCTATATGCCATTAGTTATAAGGTAGGGTTTTATGCACTTTTCTTATTGAGTATGCTTCATGTATTCCTAGAATTTCCGTTAAACCATCAAACGTTTATTGGTGTAGGAAAAGAGTTATCGAGCATGTTCAATAAAAGAAGTACTCAATAACCCTTTAATACTGACAATTGGTAATGACTAAATCCTGTTGAAATATTCTGTACCCATTATTTTATCCTTTGCCCTCAAAAGTCCCCTTACAATAAGAAACTGATAGGTTCCATAAGAAAAGGCACTGATACAATCAACCCAGGTCTGCTTTCTGTGGAAGTAATAAAGACTGGTGTCAAACAATAAATTAGCCAGAATAAGCAAGGCGACTGCTGTAAGGGCAAACTTGAAATTGAAAGCTTTATTGTTAAAAAAGATATTAAATATTGTTGCTGCCAATACCGCCATGGCAGTAGCATACATATAGGTAAGTGGTTTCTTTGTTAATGTAAGATTATGGCTACTGGCAAAGTATTCTAAAACAACTATATAAATCATTAATCCAACTAAAGAAATAAAAACCGCAGTTTTGCTACTGGCAAATGAAAGATATTCAAGCTTGTGGAGTTGGATTGCATAAAAAATAAAGGATAGCCCATAACAGGCCAATCCAGTCCATTGATACAAGGGTGAATAGCTGATGGTTAAATAGTCGCCAAGGCATGATGCTATCATGGCAGCAATAATAAATAAGTGATTTCGAGAAATGAATTGTTGAAAGAAAATTAAAAACAAGATTGGCATCAGTGTTGGTCTTGAGTAAATCCTTAATGTGTAATTACGGTAATATAAAAAGTAGCACTCAAGCAATAAGGTAATGAAATAAATACCAATTACAATGTTTTGTAAAAGTCCATTTCTGAGTATGTCTAATATTTTTTTCATAATGTGCGTTTGTGCAAGTTTAGTTCATTTCTACATAAATCATATCAACCTTCCGTATCATCCTTGGTGTGGGATTGATAAAAAGCCTTATTTATTATCCATCCCAAAACAAAAGGAAATGGGCTAAACATTCCCGGCACTATGATATAATACTCATTGAGAAAATCTAAGGCAGGAATTTTAAGTAGTATATATATCAGTAATAGGATGGCATATATTTTAGAAAATAGTAAAAATAGCCTTATGTCACTACTAACCCACAAACCATAAAAGCCAAGCCCTATCTGCAATATCAAATCTAATTTGATAATTATATGCATCGTCATTGTAGGAAGTAGGTGAACTTCCGGTTTTAAAATAACCAAAAACATCAAGACCAGCATATTAAGAACCATGCACACCCAAAATATACTATCCTTTCGCATTATCCTTTAGTTTGTTTATATACATTACCCAACCATAGAAGATGATTATATACATCACCAACGTAAATAAATAATGGTGTGTGGTTTCAAACATGGGACGATAAAATTCGTAAACCCATTCCAATCCAGCACACCTAAGCATATTTGTTATCATCAAAGCAATAAACCCGATGCCAATATAGGCCGCCTTAATAGCTGTCTTACCCGGCAGTAAGGCAATAACACCCGCATAGATAAGCATCAATTCCAGTCCGTTGCAGGCATCGCCTATCGTTAAGATAGAGTGCTTGTTACGAACAAGAATCTCGTTTCCCTTATACTCCATGCAATAGGCCTTGCTTAAACCAGTCTTACTAAAAAGATTTACAAAAACAACCGTACCTCTTGCTATAATCCATGTAAGTATTTTATCCGGGAATCTTATTGGTTCTAGTATAAAAACATAAACTAAACGCCAAACAGCTACGCAAAAAACCGACTTGAGTATAAATTGCTTCGCAGAACCGAGGCTTAACCATTTTTCTTTCATTTGCTGGGGTTTAGTAATTGCCTTAAAGCGCAAATATTTTTAGTGGTGCAATATACATTCATAACTCCAATTGAAAACCATTTTACCATTCTATTATTAGGTTGGATAGTGTTTCTATCCCATTGCCCAAAGTATTCGTTTTTTTGTAACGGGAACGATCCGGAAATAATAAAAGAGAACTCAATTGTAGTAATAACCTTACTTATGTTTTAGCTTAGCACCCGTTCATAATGTTTTAGGCACGCTGATTTCAATAATTTTTTTCTATAAATAATTAACTGGATAAAATAATGAGTCACTTCCTTTCGTTTTATTGTTTATGGAAAAAGGTGTACAACTCAGGAAAAACTACCC
>JANYEU010000155.1 GCA_025362915.1 Chitinophagaceae bacterium
ACAGCAGATAGACATTATTACTTTTCATCATTTTCAGAAGGTGAGGGCTTTGTGTACTGCCGAACAAAAGAAAAAGTTTGATGGTATAATACAACAGGTGGTACGGATGATGGTCAGACCGCAAGGATCACCGCCGTATAGAGATGGTAAAAATGATACGCTAAGGTATAACCGCCCAGATAGGTTTCCCCTGCCGCCAGATGGTGATGAGCCTCCGTCAGCTAGACAATAATTTTGTTAGATATAAGATGTGCCCTTCATGAGGCAATGTGTGCTCTTAATGGGCGTAGCAGTAACATAATATCAACAGTTAAGATAGCCTATTGGATACTTTTTATCTGATCAGGAATTTTCAGGATTTCAGGATTGGTAAGATTAATATCCACAGCACGAGTATTCAGCGAAGCTGGTTACCCGTATTTACCAATAAGGGCATGGAAAAAGATAACGACGGATATGTATTAAGTGCGTTTTGGGTTAAGTATTATCATCAATTGAAAAAATATTTTTATTAATGTCTATTTTTGCAATGGTAGTAGCCATAATTTAAAAGTATGAATGATATATATACAATATTTGGAAACGGAGGAGATTTGACTATATGGCAAATGAGTGCAAGGTCATTTGCCATGTTCTTCATTAGCCTATTCCTGATTAGGGTTGGTGGGGCAAGAA
This sequence comes from Chitinophagaceae bacterium, assembly GCA_025362915.1. GTDB lineage: Bacteria > Bacteroidota > Bacteroidia > Chitinophagales > Chitinophagaceae > Parasediminibacterium. Next base: position 676 of record JANYEU010000155.1, read on the forward strand.
TGTTTGGTAAGAGATCTTCTTTTGACGATATCATTGTTATCATGCTTGGTGCAATATTATCTCGTGGGGTGGTAGGCGCCAATCCTTTCTGGGCAACGGTGGCTGCAAGTGCGGTGATGATTGCCATTCATCGTTCACTTGCCTGGATTTGTATAAAAAGCAAGTATCTGGAAACAATAATCAAGGGTAAATCGACCATATTATATGAACATAACCAAATAAATTATATAAACATGGAAAAATATTCCTTGAGCAAAACAGACTTGTTGCAAAGTTTACATTTGGAAACAAAGAAAAATACTTTGGATGATATAGAAACAGCTTTCATTGAAACGAATGGCCGTATAAGTTTTATCATGAAGAAGACAAAGGATTTATAATAGCCACCCACTTAGTTTGTACTCGCCTTAGATAGCATGATACCCTCGTAGTCTGGTTTTAAATCCAAATATGCCTTCATCGCTTCGGGGCTACCTTCCTCTGCTTTCTTTTTAATTTCATGGAAAATATAATTTGAACTGCGGGTAAGGCTCTCTTCCAGTATCAGCAGGTTTTCATTGAATACCTTTGAAATCTCTTCAATCTGTTCCATGATTTCATTAAGTCTTGCCACCACTTCCGGGGAAGGCTTCTTCTTTTTCATCAGCTTATTACCCTCATCGATCAGTGCAAATAGTATGGCTCCTTGTTCCTCCTGCTTTTCTGCTGCATACTTGCGCACCCTTTGCAAGTCTTCCTGAAACTTCTTTTCCGATTCTTCTGTTTCCTTATCGCTATAAAACATGGCACATAATTTTTTGTGGGATGAAGATACATATAGAATGGTTATATCAAAGTAATTTTACTTCCGATAATCCACTAAAAGCATAATGACGACCCGTTTCTAGTTCTATACATTCATATCTTTTCCGTCGCTTGCCTACCTTTTTAAACTTTCGCCCATTATCGGTAATAAATTCAGCACCATCGGGTACCTTATCCATGATTATAAAACCAGGGCGGAGATTCTCGCTATAGTTACGTAAAACTGAAAGCAATTCTGTTTCGCCATTGGCAGTGGCAGATGGATTTCTGATGGATTTCTGCAATGCCTTTTCTATTTCTTCGGGGAATATCTTTCGGTTCACAAAATCCTGCAACAAAAGACTGTAATGGTTTTTCCATTCAATACCATGCGGCTCTACCCGGTTTTTATATTGTTCGTAAGTAAACAGATGTGCCAGCTCATGCAGGAAAGTAATAAGGAACTCGTACTTATTCAGGTTTCCATTAATGCTTATCTTGTGGTTTCCCCAACCGCCCGCATGGCGATAATCGCCCAATACACTCCTACGTTTTCTGGTAACGGTAAGATGTATCTTGTATTGATGCACATATTGCACTACAGGCTCAAAAGAGTTATCGGGCAGATAAGCCGCCAATGCCTGCATGGGATGTTCTGTAGTAGGCATTACTGTTTTTTATTCAATAATAAAGCTGATTTCACATCCAAGACTGTATAGATTACATACAATACCATTCCGGCCACGATGGCTAATATACTTCTTGCCTTTCCTGCGAGTAGCAAATACAACACGGTGGCAATGCCTAGTGCAAATAATTTAATAATCGTACTGCCCATCACACTTGCCGAAAATACATTTGGGTTGGGGTTCTTTATGGCCTTGAAGTGCATGGAAAGAGTAATGGCAGATAAGGCAAATAACAAGAGGTTACTCATGGTTACCACCGTATGATTAATGCCATAACCATCCCATAAGTTCGGTAATGCCATAAAAACAACTGTAATAGAAATGAATACGATAAAGGCTGGCATTAATAATTTCCAAAAGCTTTGAGTCATAGTAAATAGGTTATTTCGAAGTGTCTTTTATCACTTTGATGATTAAAACAATCAATACAATCAAGGGCAATGCCCAAACAAATATCGGCATGGCATGTAGGAGGTGTTTATCCAGCCACAATCCTATGTAGGCAGATAGACCAAGGCTCACCAATAGTTGTGTGGCAAGCCCTGCATAGCGTAGTAATATTTCCTTGTTAGACTTCATTGGTAATCAGTTATCACTGAACAGTTATCAGTAAACAGCAATTTTTGATAACTGTTTACTGATAACTGTTCACTGAAAAGGGTTAATCGTTGGTTACTTCCGCATTGGGTATCTTGATGGCAACCGTATCTAATTTCCCTGGGCTTGTTCCATTCAATACCTTCTTTACGCCAGTAAGGTATTGATCCTTATAACGAACGGCTTGTTCCAGAGAATCGGTGCGTATCTTAAGTAATTTAAACTGTGTTTCGCTGTTCCTGCTACCATATCCGGGTATGTAATATTTCATTGGGGTAAGTACTATCAGTGCCACGGTAAGGCTTACCAATATTACAAATATCGAACTCATGGCAATGTAAACGGAAAGCCTGTCCAGCTTAAAGGTAATCAGCTCTTCGTAAGTGTCATCATTCATCACCACTAACCGATAGCGGTTCCTGAGCCTTTTAAATGTTTCAGATGTATTTAATATTGACATAAGTCGTAAAATTAATTGTAACTATTCAAAAGTAAAGCATTAATGTCGATTAAGCTGTCGATCAATACTACAAAGTAGTATTTCTATGTGTTCTTTCTTTTAATTTTATAGCCAGTAACTATGTTACCTATATGCCTATGTTTCAATGCGTTGAAGTTTTTTTAAATCATATAATGACAAAATAGTAAAGTATTATATTGAACTTTGCGTAATGGCTATGCGAACTTTGTGGTTAATTTTATTCGCTATGCCTTAAACGTAATGGTAAAAGTAGTTCCCACATTCACTTCACTATCCACTTCTATCGTGCCGCCCATGGCGGTTATTTCAGAATGGATAAGATATAGGCCAATGCCTTTGCCATCAGAGTTGGAATGAAACTTTTGATACAGCCCAAATATCTTATCCTTCACCGTTTTCATATTCATCCCAATGCCATTATCAGAGAAAACAAGGCATACTGAGCCGTCAGCCTTTTTGCTTGTTTTAATCTTTATCAACGGAGCTCTGTTAGGCGCTGCATATTTAAGCGCATTGGTAAGCAGGTTCAAAAACACACTTTCCAGATAGGGGGTATTGAATGTTATTGTTTTCGCCTCACTGAAGTCTGCCTCAATGCTTGCCCCTTTCTTTTCAATAAACATAGAGATACTGGAACGTACCTTATCAAGCACCACCCCTAAATCATTCTCCACAATGGTAAGGTTGGTGTTCTCCTTTATAATCAATATGCCTATCAGGTCATTCAGTGTTTCGTTCAGATGGTGTGTGGATGTTTTAAACCCATTTATCAATTTAAGGATTTTAGGGTCGGATATTGTATCAGTATTCAGCAGGGAGCAGATGGAGATAAGATTTGTTAGTGGTGCCCGCAGGTTGTGCGTGGTAATATGACTGAACTGCTTCAACTCATTATTACTTATAATCAATTCTTTTATCAAATTTTCCCGTTCCCTCTCTGCCTCTTTTTTCAGCGTAATGTCATTCAGCGATCCAATCAGCTTTAGCGCATTGCCTTTTTCATCCTTCAGTACAAAGCCTTTGTCAACCACAGTTGCATATTCGCCATCTGCCTTTTTCAACCTGTATTCACTTACCCACTTATTCTCATCAGATTTTATGGCCATGCTGGTTGTTTCCATCACCCTGTCAATATCCTCCGGATGAATATTCTTTATCCATTCATTTTGATACAGTTCCTGATAAACCCCGATGGATACCCAAAATAGGTGGTATAGTTTTGCGTTAGAAAATAAGTATTCTCACTAAAATCCGCTTCCCATATCACATCCGATGCCGCATTGGTAGCATATTCATAGCGTTCAATGCTTTTCCTCAATGCCTCTTCTGTTTTCTTGCCATCTGTTATGTCAAGTATAAAGGCACAATTCAGTTCTATGCCATTATACACAATGTAGTTCACCCTTATCTCCACATCCATAATGGTGCCGTCCTTTTTCTGATGCTTACTATGAAAGGCAATTGTTTTATGCTCCTTCATCCGGCTCCAAAGGTCTGCCCAAGCCTGCGGAACATCCTCCCTTTTAAAGGCTACAGTAAGGTCTGCAACATTCAGCGTTTCCATTTCTTCCTGCGTATATCCATACAGGTCTAGTGCGGTATCATTAAATTCATAAAAACTCGCATCCTGTTTGGTGATAAATATGGAGACAGCCGTTTTCTTAAAAGCAAAATCTACCAGATGTAGCCGCTCTTCCACCTTTTTTTTCTCTGTAATGTCAGTTACATAGCCACACAAAAGTTTGGTATTGTTATATTGAATAAAGTTGTTAGTAATAATAACATCTATAATTGTCCCATCTTTTTTTCTATGTTTTGTTTCTACTGTCGATGTGCCTTTTTCCTTCAGTCGCTTCCATGCCTCCTGCCACATCTCTTTTGTAAATAATGGATTCAAGTCAAACACACTCATAGTCAGCATTTCTTCCCTGCCATATCCATGCAATGTCGTAGCCCTTTCATTAAACTCATAAAAGCTGGCATCTTCCCGCACAAAAAAGATACTAGCCTCTGCATTTTGGTACGAAAATTCAACCAATTCAATCCATTCCTTTTCAGATAATATCTTGTTTTCCTCTACAGATTTTATATATATAAAGGCCTTCTCATCAGACAATCGATGACCCAGTAATTGAAGTTTGTTCCCGTTTATGGTTAATGAGAAATCCATTGGGAAGGCAGAATTAAAAACTATTTCTATATGATGTTTCAAATATTTAGTGGCCACTTCATCCCAACATTGAAGCAGATTCTCCATATCGCTTGGCAATAGTTCGTATAAAAAATTGGGCTCAGGGGTTGATATGGATAATATTTTTCCAGTGTTAGTTATTTCCAGACATGAATATTCTGCCATAGTATATCAGTGTGAGTGCAACAAAACTAATAATAAGTAACCACTAATATAAAACTTAATAACAGCAAGGCTATTCTGATGGAATATAAAGCCTTTTGAGCCATGCTTTTCGCGGTATTTCTTTTGCAAGGAGATGCCAATTCCAAGGTAAGGAAAGCACTTATCTAAGGCAAACGAGATATTATCCAAAAATTTAAGTTCGTAGTCTTGAAGTTAAGGTAGGTGCATCCTGTTTTATTGTGGTACTTAGGATTTCTCCATCAATCCGTAGAAAATTAGTTATCTATTCATTTAATTGTCAAAACCCTCTGGATAGTTATTAGTCAAAAGAAACAGCATTGGGCAGTGCAGAATTGTCGATAACGCATCGCTCTTGGACACTCCCAATAAAACAAAACATCCCGAAAGCTTTAACTTTCGGAATGTTGGGGGAAATTTCATATTTCATAACTCATATTGCATTCATAACTACTTACTAACAAAGCCTGTCTTCTTCAACAATGGTCTGTTCTTTCTATTATGTATAAGGTGATGTACCAACTTATAAATGATGGGCAATAATAAAAGCGTAAGAACGGTGGAGGTGACCAACCCGCCGATAACCACTATGGCCAATGGCTTCTGGGTTTCTGAACCGATACCGGTGGAGATGGCAGCTGGCAATAACCCAATGGCAGCCATGAGTGCCGTCATTACCACGGGGCGCACACGGGAGATAACCCCTTGAAGGACTGCTTGGTCTATTTGCATATTCTCCTCCAGGTTCTTCCGGAATACACTTATCAATATCACCCCGTTCTGGATACAGACACCAAACAAGGCAATGAAACCAATGCCGGCACTGATGCTGAAATTCATCCGTGTAATGTGTAGGGCGAGGATGCCGCCTATCAAGGCAAAAGGTACATTGAGGATGGTGAGGATGGCATCTTTTACATTGCCAAACGTGATAAACAGGATGAGGAAGATTGCTAACAGACAGATGGGTACCACATTGGCGAGGGTGCCCATGGCACGTTGCTGATTCTCGAACTCGCCATTCCAACTCATCTTATACCCATGCGGCAATTGAACCGCTGCATTTACCTTGGCCTGCGCCTCGGCAATGGCACCGCCCAAATCTCGTCCACGCACAGAGAATTTTACCGGAATGTAGCGTGCATTATTGTCTCTATACACAAAGGCGGGGCCTGTAAGGGTGCGTATGTCGGCTATTTCCTTCAATGGTATTTTGGTATTATCCTGCGTAGGAATCATGAGTTGCTCAATCTTTTCCTGCGTATCCCTAAACTCCTTTCGGTAACGGATACGTATATCGAACTTCTTTTCTTCGTCATACAATTGTGTTGCTTCCTTGCCACCTATCGCCATTTCGATAACAGACTGTGCATCGGCAACACTGACACCATACAAAGCCATTTTCTCTTGATTCAATTCTATCCTAAACTCTGGCTGACCCAAATTGCGCAGCACACCTAGATCTTCAATGCCCTGTATCTTGCCAAGTACAGACTGAACACTATTGGCAAGGCTATCCAATGTGTGGAAGTCCTTACCAAATATCTTAACCGCCAATGATGCAGGCACACCCGCCACGGCTTCTTCCACATTATCGCGGATAGGCTGCGAATAGTTTAATAACAAACCAGGCAACTTGCTCAACTGTGCATCCATGCTATCCACCAGGTTTTCGGTGGTAACGCCTTTGCGCCAGTCGTCTTTTGTTTTAAGGTCAACAGCTATCTCTACGTTGAAGAAACCTTTGGGATCGGTACCGTCATTGGTTCGTCCTATCTGTGCCAAGGTATGTTTTACCTCCGGGAACTTGCGGAGTATCTCTGTCATCTTATCAGAAACAATCTTCGATTGGGAAAGGGATGCACTCATGGGCAACTGTGCCTTTACCCACAAGGCACCTTCGTCCAGTTCGGGCAGGAACTCACTTCCCAAAAACTTAGCAGAGAAGAAAGTGAGCGTCATTATTATTACGGCAATCAATACACTGGTTCTAGGTGCCTTTGATGTAATAAGGTATAGACGCTTGATGCCATTTTCGAAGAAGCTAACCACCACATTGTGTTTCTCCCGTACATTCTTCCGCAAGAGGATGCTGGACAATGCTGGCACGAGGGTGAGGGTGAATAACAATGCCCCCAACAAGGCAAAACTTAAGGTAAATGCCAACGGAGAGAACATCTTTCCTTCCACCTTTTGGAAGGCGAAGATGGGTATAAGACAAGTGATGATGATGACCTTGGAGAAGAAGATGGCCTTGCCCATTTCTGCGCCCACATTCTTGAAGAGGCTCAATTTTGCCATCTTGTTAAACCGTTCCATACCCACTTCCTTGGCCTTATGATCCAGTGCCACAAAGAGCCCTTCCACCATTACCACCGCACCATCTATGATGATACCAAAATCTATGGCACCCATACTTAGCAGGTTGGCAGTCATCCCCATCAAGTGCATACACATGAATGCAAAAAGTAATGCCAATGGAATGATGATACTTACCGTTACAGTAGTGCGCCAATCGGCCATGAAAAGCAATACGATACAGGTAACCAATACGATACCTTCTATCAGGTTATGTATTACGGTATGGGTGGCAAAGTCCATCAGAGTGGTACGGTCGTAAAAAGGTTCTAGCTTAACATCCTTTGGAAGGATATCCTCGTTTATCTCCTTTACCTTTTCGTGGATGCGGTTCAATACTTCCGTAGGGTTTTCGCCCTTACGCATTACCACAATACCTTCCAGTACATCGCCCACCGTATCTTTTGATACCTGCCCAAGACGTGGCTTGCCTGTTTCTATCACTTCGGCAAGATTCCTTACCAGTATCGGCACACCATTTATCTTGGTAACAATAATGTTGTTTATCTCGCCAATATCGTTCAATAAACCAATACCCCGTACCACATAGGCTTGCCCATTGCGTTCTATTACATCGCCGCCCACATTGATGTTGCTTTTGCTGATGGCGTTATAAACATCTAGTGGCGTAAGACTAAACTTGGTGAGGTAATTAGGGTTTACGTTAATCTCGAAACACTTCTCTTCTCCTCCAAAACTATTTACGTCTGCCACACCTGGTACACGTTTGAATTCTTTATCCAAAATCCAATCCTGTATGGTGGAAAGTTCCCGGATGCTTTTGGTTTTGCTCTTCAATGTATAACGGAATATCTCACCGGTTGGACCATACGGAGGTTCCACTTCGGGCTTGATACCGTCTGGTAAATCGACACTGTTCAAGCGACTGAATACCTGTTGGCTGGCAAAGGCATTGTCCACATTATCATCAAAAATGATACGTACATAACTTAAACCAAACGAAGAAGTGGTGCGCAGGTTACTCTTCTTTTGAACAGAGGTAAGTGCGGTTTCCAATGGTATGGTGATGAATTTTTCTACCTCTTCGGCACTTCTTCCAGGCCATTGGGTGATGATGATAACCTGTGTATTGGTAACATCAGGAAAGGTTTCTATCGGCGTATTTTGATAGCTGATAAAACCTATGACTGCCAACACCGCCGTGAGAAAGAATACGAAAGCGCGGTGACGCAGTGAAAAGTATATGATGCTTTTGATGAACTTATTCATGGAATTATTTATTGTAATCCCCCATCCCCTAAAGGGGTGTTATGGAGGATATTATCATTGATGATAATCCTTATTCTTTATTAGGCGCAACATAAAACGTATAACCTATTACTTACCACTTAATACGTATAACGTACAACGTCTATGGTGTATCAAGTAACTGCTGGAATATCAACAATTGGTTGGTCACTATCAGCTTATCGCCTTGGGTTACACCTCCACTAATAAATGTTTTGTCATCTACTGTTCTGGTTACCCCCACTTCGGCAATCTTCATGTTGTCATTGCTTTTATACACAACCACATAGCTTTTGCCGTCTTGGTTGATGAGTGCCTTTGTTGGCACACACAGCGATTTCAGTTCTTCCTCATTGGTAACAACCACTTTGGCAAACATCGAAGGCTTCAGTAACCCCTCTGGATTATCCAGTCTCACACGTACTTTCATTGTCTTGTTGGTAGGATCCAATACTTCGCTTAGTTTATCAATCTTCCCCTTAAAGGATTTACCCGGATAAGAAAGTGTATAAACATCCACATCATATCCTTCTTTTACCTTGGATATATCATCTTCAAAAACATTGGCATTAATCCATACATCTTTTAGGTTAGAAATGGTAAATAGATAGTCGCCCATATCAGAACGGATAAAGTTTCCTGTATTTACTTTTTTCTCTACTATATATCCATTGATGGGAGAAGTCAACACATACGTGCCGCTGGAAGTGGTGTTCTGACCGCCATTTATACTGAGGGTGCTTTCTATCTTGTTCTTGGCTGCATTTGCTTTTTCCAGATTTTGTTTTGCCTCATTCAACTCACGTTCACTGGCAATACCTCCTTTGTAAAGACTATTTTCGTTATCGAACTGCCTTTTTGCAATGGCTACATCGGCATTTGCACTCTTTAGGTCTGCATAGTTTCCGGCAATGTCGGCACTCCTTATAATTGCCAATACCTGCCCTTCAGTAACCTTGTCGCCAAGGGTAACCTTACTTTCCACCACCTGTCCGCCACCACGGGGAAATACTTTTATTACATTGTTTTCATTAAAGCTAACCTCTCCGCTAAGGGATGTTTCATTGGCAATAAAGCTATTTTCTACCGTATCCAAGGTAATCATCTTTGCCATGCTGTCGCTAAGGACAAACTTCTTGGTTTCTTCTTTTACAGGCTGTGCCTCATGACAGGCAGTCATTGTAATGAGTGCCATCAATACTGTTGCTAGTGTTATTCGTTTCATAATTTTCTTTTTAAATGTTGTGTTTGAATATGTTAACCGTTGACCGATGTACCGTTAACCGTTGATCGTATTACCGTTGACCGTATTACCGTTTATCGAAGCAACCTATACTGTCCGCCGCTTTCGGTTAACGGTTAACGGTACATCGGTTAACGTTCAACGGTTAACGTGACACATGGTATTGTAATTCTTCCTGTGCCAACTGAAGACTCAGTTGTTGATCCAGTAATTTCTTTTGGCTATCCGTATAATCATTAAAGAAATCCAAGAACTCCAATAAGTTAATCTGTCTTTGCCTGTAGCTTTCCAGCATATTATTATAGATGATAGTATAATCTTTATAAAAAGCTTTCTGCGTGCCATCATTCGATTCTATACTCAATAGAAGTTTCTGATAAGCGTTGCTGATATTATTGCGCAGCTCCGTCTCGGCATTTTGTGTAACGGCCTGCTGCTGCTTGATATTCGCCTCTGCAAACTTTATATTTCCCTTGTTCTTATTGAATATTGGCAATGGAAGCGATATGCCAAGCCCTACATAGTTGGGCGCAAAGTTGGAGTTACGGTCAAAGTTGGGTCCCAGTGTTATGTCCGGTGTTTTCAATGCCTTTTGATAAGAAAGGTTTTGTTGCTGATAGGTGGTCTGCCACTGTTGCAGTAAGTAAGAAGGATTAGTCTTCAATGCGCCATTCACCAGGCTTTCCAAGTTGTCGGGCATTGGCACTTCGCCAGTCAATTGGTCGGCAGGCTTCACAAACTGATGGGCATCTTTTATTTGAAGTAATGTTTTCAGGTCATTCTGATTATCAGACAGCCCCTTTTTCAGTTCAGTAATGTCCTGTTGCAATGAGATTACCAACGCCTGTATGCGCACAAAATCCTTACGGGCAATATTACCGGCATCCATTTGCGCTTTCATGCCTTTTAACAATCTGTCCAATTGCTCAGACTGACCTTTATAAATCTCCAACAAAGCCAATTGCTGTTGGATGTTATAATAATCCTGATGCAACTGATAGCGGAGGTTTCTAAGTATATCCTGCAATTGAAGTTCGCTGATCCTGGTATTTGTATTGGCAATGTCTATCTGTTTGCCACGCTTCTTGGCAGTCAATATCAGTTGTTGTATCTGTATATAATACTGACCATTGTAGCTACCATCAGCATTTTTCTTATACTGTAAAAATTTGCCATCGGCAGCAATACCAAAATCGGTATTCAGCGTAGGATTTTGCCAAACCTTTGCTTGTTCCACCAAGGCTTTCTGGGCATCCACACCATAATGGCAGGCCAGCAATGTCAAATTGCTATCAATAAATACTTTTTCTGCCTGTTGAAGTGTAAGCGTGAGGGTATCTTGCTTTTGTTGCGCCAAAGTTGCATTGCCAATAGTAAAACCCAGTGCGAATACAAACAGATACCTCAACCCTTTAGAAGGTGATTTCTTGTTTCCCATAAATAAAAATTAATAACAAAGAGTAGTAAATACCGAGTAGGCATCTACCAAGAATAGAGTTGTAGTAAAAGAAATTATACGTTACAACAAGGTGGTTGAACGATTTCCTTAGAGAAAAGAAAGGTGTATTTCTCGTCTATTGGATAGGAGAATTCTTGTACGATTTTGAATTGTGGGGGAGCTGCCAATGCATAAGTCGGCTCGAAGATTTTACTGGTAACATGTTTTGAAAGGGATGATTGTTTGCTGCTGCCTTCTTTCTTGAATTCAGGAAATAAGTCTTTATTTCCTAGAATGATTTCCGATACAAACTCCACCGCAGAGTTAAGGTCGTTGAAGTTACCGATGCTGTTGTTTACAAAAGGCTGAAACTCTATTTCGTCAATGCTTTGGTTTAATACCAATGCTGCCATTAGTACCAAAAAACTCTTACATAATATGTTTCTTATCTTCCTGCCCATACAATAATCCGTGCAATTTTACAGGCTAAAGTTGTATCAAGGCGTTAAGTAAAAGAAAATTGATAAAAACTTAACGAAATAAGTCTTTGCTAAAGAGGCTCGTATTGCCAGTTAAATTCGATTGTTGCACCACATTTTACAGGCTTCAAAGTGAAAAAGTAGAAGATGGTCATGTTTTGACAAAACATTGCCAAGTTTAAGCAAAACATGACCATCTTTTGGAGAAACTTGCCAATGTTTACTTGAAACATGGATGAGTTTTTCGGAAACATGACCATGTTTGCTCGAAACATTGACCCCTCCTGAAATTACTTGACAGCTTTTGGTGTTA
>JANYEU010000282.1 GCA_025362915.1 Chitinophagaceae bacterium
CTGTTCTTCAATGGTTTCTTCGATGCGATAAATAAAACGTGATGGGTTTTTAAATTGGAAACTGGCAGCTATTACCCCTTCCTCACAGTTAGAGCCAATTACAGATTCAATGGATAGTTTTATTTTGAAAAGGCTACAAAAAGAATGGTTTACAAATTCTATGGTTCTTTCCTTCGATTCAAGTAAAACAGCATCAGTAAAACTATTTAAAATTAGTTTTAGCTTATCCAATTCAGAGTAATATGTTGTTTTACTATCCATGTGGCTTTTAGGAACTTATCTTTTTAGAATTTTAGCAAGCAATTCCGATTTTGAACGAACATCCAATTTTATGTAAACATTCTTTATATGATCATTTACCGTTGTTGTTGAAATACCTAGTGCAAAAGAAATTTCCTTATAAGTAAGCCCTTTTAATAATTCATTTACAACATCCCTCTCCCTTGCTGTCAAGCTTGAAGTAACATCTTCAAAAGATTCCTGCGGCTTATGAATTTTACTGAATAATTTTAATGCAACCTGCGGCGTAATCAAAGCCCCTCCACTTCTAATGATATCAATATTATCAAACAAATCCTTAATCTTAAATGGTTTAAGTAGATAACCATTAGCCCCACGCTGTATGCAATCAAAAACTATATTTTCATCATCATTTCCTGTGATTACTACTATGTGTACTTCATTCCATTGCTTTCTTATGTAAGTAATCCCTTCAAGCCCGGAAATACCTGGCAATCCCAAATCAATAAAAACTATATAAGGCTCATCCAGAACATGTATTTGTTCCAGAAAAGCTTCCATACTATTAAAAGAGAAACTCAGATTGACATCGTTAACCATGCCAACACATTCTTCAATATTTCTCCTTAAAAAGCGATCGTCCTCAATTATGCCTAATGAAATCATATTCTAGTAAATTGTACTTTGAAAATACGACTTTTTATATATAAAACTAAATAACTATAAAATGACACTCACATAAGTTTCATTTTAAGTGCATAGGAAGTAAAGATACAGTTGCACAAAATTCAGCAAATGATGCCATCTAACAAAGCTATACAGGTTTGCAAAGATGGCATCGTTTTCTTATGGATTAACTCCCTTTAATAAGGGATAACCTAGCAAGATATTTTAGACATTCCAGTACTCCTACTATTAGTATATAGTTTTTAAACAAAGATCAATTAAGCATCAGTGCAATAAAATCATCAAATAAATAGCGGCTATCGTGTGGACCAGGTGTCGCTTCCGGATGATACTGAACGCTAAAAGCAGGTTTATTCTTGAGTTTTATTCCCTCTATACTATTATCATTTAAGTTTATATGGGTTATTTCAATATTAGGATTTTTAAGTACGGCATCAGGATTTAAACCAAATCCGTGATTTTGAGTTGTAATCTCGCAAATACCGGTTTGTAAGTTCTTCACAGGATGATTTAAACCTCTATGCCCATGGTGCATTTTAAAAGTATCAATTCCATTAGCAAGTGCTAGAAGTTGATGACCAAGGCAAATACCAAATACTGGTATATTTTCTTCCAAGATGCCTTTAACAGTTTCAACCGCATAAGGCATTGCTGCTGGGTCGCCAGGCCCATTGGAAATAAAATAACCAGTTGGATTAAATTCCTTTAGCCTCGCAACCGATGTTTTTGCAGGATGTACCCTAACGTGAACTCCTCTCTTTACAAGACAATTTAAAATATTCTTTTTAATACCAAAGTCTAATACTGACACTTTAATGGCAGATGAACTATCGCCTAATTCATATTCAGTTTGTGTACTAACAGTACTTGCCAATTCCAAACCATCCATATCAGGACATTTAGATAGCGACTCTTTTAATTCATCCAAATCAAAAATATCGCTTGAGATAATACAGTTCATGGCTCCTTTTTCTCTAATATGAGCCACTACCGCTCTGGTATCTATACCATGGATAGCTAAAATATTATTTTTTTCTAGAAATATATCCAATGAATCATCCGCCTGATATCGGCTGAAATCACTTTCCAAATTTCTTGCTATGAGCCCTTTTATTTTTACCGAACCACTTTCAACATCAGCTTCCTTTACCCCATAATTTCCTACATGCACATTATTCATTATGAGTACCTGTCCAGAATAACTTGGATCAGTAAAAACCTCTTGGTAGCCTGTCATACCAGTATTGAAACATATTTCTCCTACTGTAGTTCCAGCCTTACCGAACGATTTTCCGTAAAAGACATTACCATCTGCCAGTAACAATACAGCTCTTTTTGATTTATCAGACATCTTTATAATTTTATTATTATGAATAACTCTTGACCAAATATGTTTGACTGAAAATAATACCTAAAAAAAAAGCAAAACCTCGAAGATTTTGCTTTTAAAAATAAGACTTTACGCTCTCATTATAAATTTTGTATTATTTACAGTTATAACCATTATATCTATTCCGATTCACTAGATACCTCTAAAGTAGAATCAGTGTCACTAATTTTATTTTCTTCTACTTCTACAACAGAATCAGACTTTTTGGTAGTCCGACTGCGACGAGTTTTCTTAGTTGCATCTAAAGATTGTTCAGCTTCTTGATTATAAACATCATTAAAATCAACCAATTCAATCATTGCCTTTTCAGCATTATCACCGCTTCTAATACCAAGTTTTATAATTCTGGTATACCCACCAGGTCTAGAAATTATTTTTGGTGCAATCACGGTAAATAATTCCTTTACAGCTTCTTTGTTCTGTAGATAAGAGAACACTAACCTGTGCTGATGCATGGTTAAATCCTTGGTATCTACTTTCTTAGTTTTTGTTATTATCGGCTCAATGTGAGTACGTAATGCCTTTGCTTTTGCAAGCGTTGTCACCAACCTTTTGTGCATAATTAATTGGGATGACAAATTGCTCAAAAGTGCTTTTCTGTGAGCTGTTTTCCTTCCTAAGTTATTTATTTTATCTCCGTGACGCATGATATTTTTTTTATTCTAATGATTAAGTGTATGAATAAATTTTCTTACAGTTAATAACAATTTGTAATTAATCTAAGTTATCTAATCCCATTTTTATTAAATCCATTCCAAAACTCAATCCTCTTTCTATTAAAACTTGTTCAATTTCTGAAAGAGATTTTTGTCCAAAATTTCTAAATTTCATTAAATCTTCCTGCTCGTATTGAACTAGTTCACTTAATGAATTGATTTTAGCAGCCTTTAAGCAGTTAAAAGCTCTTACAGAAAGATCTAAATCCTCAAGAGGTGTTTTTAAAACTTTACGAAGCTGTAGAATTTGTTCGTCAACTAAATCATCCTTCTTTTCTTCCTTTGAATCGAATGTGATATTTTCATCTGTTATGATCATTAAATGTTGGATAAGAATGCGTGATGCTTGTTTGACTGCATCTTCAGGATGAATTGTACCATCTGTTGCAACATTTAAAATCAATTTCTCGTAATCAGTCCTCTGCTCAACACGATA
The DNA here is from genome assembly GCA_025362915.1 of Chitinophagaceae bacterium. Classification (GTDB taxonomy): domain Bacteria; phylum Bacteroidota; class Bacteroidia; order Chitinophagales; family Chitinophagaceae; genus Parasediminibacterium. The sequence goes on from JANYEU010000282.1 coordinate 3,470, forward strand.
ATTTTCAATTGAGTAGTTAACATTCTTTATTGGTGTATGTATAGAATCAATTGAGATATATCCGAAGATATTATCCTTTATTTTATTCTCCTCTGCAGGAACATAACCGCGGCCTTTTGAAACAGTTAACTCGATATCAAGTTTTGAAATGGTATCCATTATGCAAATTACCAAATCAGGATTCATTACCTTAAAATACTGAGAAGACTCTCCAATCATACCAGCAGTAAACTCACTACTACCTTTGATAGACAAATTTATTTTCTCAGAAGATATGTCTATATCACTTGTTGCCTTGAAACGAACTTGTTTAAGATTAAGAATAATCTCAGTTACATCTTCAGTAATACCTTTTATAGTAGCAAACTCGTGATCAACACCTTCAATTTTTATTCCTGTGATAGCAAACCCTTCCAAGCTATTCAACAGAACCCTGCGTAATGCATTACCAATTGTTAGACCATACCCAGGCTCCAGTGGTCTAAACTCAAACTCACCTTCAAAGTCAGATACTTTTTGTAAAACAATTTTATCGGGTTTCTGAAAATTTAATATAGCCATGTTTAAACTGTTTATTAAAAGAAGAAGAACTTCTCTATATATTTTATTATTAAAATTTAGTTGAGATGAAAAAAAATATTTATTTTACTCACCCCAAAATAAAACTACTTAGAATATAATTCAACTATAAGTTGTTCTTTAATATTTTCAGGAACACTTTCTCTCTCTGGATAAGTAATGAAAATACCACTTTGAGCAGTCTCATTCCAATCTACCCAACTAAATTTAGGGTTTTTTCCTTTCTTCTTAGCTAAGATAGAATCATTAGCTAAACTCTTATTTTTATATCCAATTACATCCCCGGGTTTACAAGAATATGAAGGGATGTTCATCACTTCATTATTAACGGTGATATGCTTGTGAGCAACCAATTGTCTTGCTTCTGGACGGCTAGCAACCAACCCTAATCTGTAAACAGTATTATCCAATCTAGCTTCCAAAAGCTTTATTAGGTTTTCACCTTTAACGCCTTTCATTTTAGAGGCCTCTTCAAATGTCTTTCTGAACTGACGCTCAAGAAGACCGTACGTATATTTTGCCTTTTGTTTCTCTCTCAACTGAAGGGCATATTCTCCAAGGGTTTTTCTCTTACGAGTAGCACCATGTTGACCAGGAGGGTTACTATTTTTTGTTAACCATTTACCATTCCCAAGAATGGGTTCGCCGTAAATTCTACAGATTTTGGTCTTTGGACCAGTGTATCTTGCCATAATAATATTTTACTAATTTTTTATATAAATGAAACTTGATTATGAAAAAATCAGAAAACTAAATCAAATTTCATTGAAGTTGTATTTTTATCAAAAAGACTATACCCTTCTTGCTTTAGGAGGCCTACAGCCATTATGAGGCACTGGTGTAACGTCCTTTATAGTAGTTACATCAATTCCGCTTTGAGCTATTGCACGGATTGCACCTTCACGACCAGAACCAGGTCCTTTAACAAATACCTCAACTCTTTTTAATCCTGCATCAATCGCTACTTTAGCAGCGTCAGAGGCAGCCATTTGAGCGGCATAGGGAGTATTCTTTTTAGAACCACGAAATCCCATTTTACCAGCTGAAGACCAAGAAATAACCTGACCTTGCTTATTGGTAAAAGCAACAATGATATTATTAAAAGTAGCGCTAATTCTAACCTCTCCTGACGCTTCTACTTTTACGATTCTCTTTTTTGCAGCAGCCTTTGCACTGTTTTGAGCTTTAGCTTGTTTAGCCATAACTTGTAAAATTGTTTTTACTTTTAAGACGCAAAGTCTATAAGCAAATTATTATAAATAATCCTATTAACTAATTTCTATTTCTTAGCTGCCTTTTTCTTTCCAGCAACAGTTTTACGTTTACCTTTTCTTGTACGACTGTTAGTCTTCGTACGTTGACCACGAACAGGTAAGCCTTTTCTGTGACGAAGTCCACGATAACATGCAATATCCAAAAGACGCTTGATGTTCATTTGTGTTTCACTACGTAAAGCACCTTCAACCTTAAACTCTGAGTTTATTAGATTACGAATTGCAGTCTGCTCATCGTCATTCCATTGATTTACTTTTTTATCAAAAGAAATTGATGCATCACTTAAGATTTGACGAGCCCGACTACGACCTATACCATATATGTATGTAAGTCCAATTTCGCCTCTTTTATTTTTAGGTAAGTCTATACCAGCAATACGTGCCATGTAATATTCTGTCTTTAATTATAAATTATTATTACTTTATACTTTTTGTAATTTTAGCCTTGACGTTGTTTAAAACGAGGGTTCTTCTTGTTTATTACATACAATTTACCTTTTCGCTTAACAATTTTACAGTCTGCACTACGCTTTTTTATAGCTGCTCTAACTTTCATTATTTCTTATTTATCTTTTTCAAACAAACATTGTAACCATCAAAGGCTACTTATATCTAAAATTAATCCTGCCTCTACTTAGATCATAAGGACTCATCTCTACCCCAACCTTATCACCTGGCAAAATCCTTATATAGTGCATTCTCATTTTGCCAGATATTGTTGCAAGAATCTCATGCCCGTTTTCAAGTTTTACCCTAAACATCGCATTGCTCATTGCTTCAATAATTTGACCATCTTGCTTAATTAACTGCTGTTTAGACATACTTTTTTTCGGGATGCGAAGATAAGGGGATATTTCTCAAATAAAACCATTCTTTAAAAAAAATTCTGGATAAATCTTACATTCTTAGATATTCGATATTAGTTTTGAACAATTTGCTCCTTTTTTTGAGAAAGCCCATGGTTCCCATTATTCTGAATCCTTCTTCTTCTTTCCAGTTTTTGGTGTAAGCATCAAAAACATCTTCTTTCCCTCAAGTTTAGGCAAACTTTCAGGCTGACCACAATCTGCCAAACGTTCAGCAAATTTTAGCAGCACCAATTCTCCCCGCTCCTTGAACATGATTGCCCTTCCCTTGAATTGCACATACGCCTTTACCTTATTCCCTTCTTTCAAGAACTTCTCTGCATGCTTTGATTTAAAATCAAAGTCATGGTCATCCGTCCCTGGGGTAAAGCGTACTTCCTTTACCTCACTTTGTTTGGCATTTGCTTTCATTTCCTTTTCCTTACGTTTCTTCTCGTAAAGAAATTTCTTGTAATCAATAGCCTTACAAACCGGAGGGGCTGCTGTTGGAGATATCTCTACAAGATCCAACTCCAACTGCTGGGCTATTTTTAATGCTTCTTGTATTGGGTAGATGCCAACTGTTACGTTATCACCAACCAAGCGCACCTGTAACGCTCTTATCCGTTCGTTGATACGATGTTCTGGTTCTGGTTGTCTGTTGAATCGGGGATTGAATCTCCCACCTCCCCCACTGTTACTTTTGAATGGTAATGCCATTAAGACTTGTTTAATTTAATTGTGACTTGTTTATATATTTTAATAAAGCTATGCGGTTATTTCCTGTTCCCCACTTGTCCTTTCTAAAATCTCTTGTTTTATGTTATTGATAAATCCTTCCAAAGGTAGTGTACCTATATCCCCTTTTCCCTGACGTCTGACGGATAACTTATTTTCTGTCACCTCTTTTTCTCCTAAAACAAGCATATAAGGAACCCTGCTTAGTTCTGCTTCCCTAATTTTCTTTCCTATTTTTTCCTGTCTTTCATCAATTTCTACCCTTACACCTGCCTGTAATAGAGAAGCCTTCACATGTTGAGCATATTCTATAAACTTGTCGCTTATAGGTAGAACCTTAACTTGCAATGGAGACAACCATACAGGGAATTTACCAGCATAATGTTCCAACAAGAACCCTATAAACCTTTCATGCGTGCCTAAAGGTGCCCTATGTATGATTAGTGGCACATCACTTTCGTTGCTTTGGGTAGTATATTCCAGCTTAAACTTCCTTCCGCTATTAAAATCTACCTGATTAGTTGCCAATGTAAACTCTCTCCCAATGATACTCCAAATCTGTACATCAATCTTCGGACCGTAGAATGCAGCTTCATCTTGCACTTCAATAAATGGTGTGCCAGTATCTATCAATACCTTGCGCACCATCGCTTCAGTTTCTTGCCACAATTCTGGTTCATTTACATATTTCTTTCCAAGTTTTGCAGGGTCATGTAAACTCAAACGCATTACATACTTCTCAATCCCAAAGATTTTGAAATATTTTAAATACATCTCATTTACTGCCTTAAACTCTTCGAAAAACTGTTCCTTGCTACAATAGATGTGTGCATCGTTCATGTGAAGGCAACGTACCCTCATCAATCCAAACAATTCTCCACTTTGCTCATATCGATAGCAAGTACCATATTCAGCTATACGATAAGGCAAATCGCGGTAACTCTTTGGCTCAGCAGCAAATATCTTATGGTGGTGTGGGCAGTTCATTGGCTTGAGATAGTATTTCTCGCCATCCATTTCCATTGGCGGGAACATGCTATCTGCATAGTAAGGTAAATGCCCACTGGTAAGGTAAATACTTTCCTTGGCAATGTGGGGTGTTACCACGCGCTTATATCCGCCAGCTCCTTCCGTTTCCTTTGCTAATTTCTCCAGTTCTTCTATTATCACGGTTCCATTAGGCATCCAAAGTACCAATCCTTGTCCTATTTCATCATCCGTAGTGTAGATGCCCAATTCTTTTCCAAGCTTTCTATGATCCCTTTTCTTTGCTTCTTCCAGCATCAATAAATACTCATCCAACTCTTTTGGTGTAGGAAAAGTTATACCATATAACCTTGTAAGTTGCTTATTCTTCTCATCACCCTTCCAATAAGCACCAGCTATGTTGGTTAGTTTTATTGCCTTGATGGCGCCTGTAGCGGGTATATGGGGACCACGACATAAATCAGTAAATGCACCTTGAGAATAGAAAGTAATCTCTCCATCGGTTAGATTGGTCAACAAATCCAACTTATATTCATCACCTTTCTCTTCAAAATAATTGATTGCATCAGCCTTGGCTATTTCTTTTCTGAGGAAACGATTATTCTGTTTGGCCAATTCTTGCATTTTCTTCTCCAATCCTGCCAAGTCTTCATCAGTCAATTTCCTATCACCCAAATCCATATCATAATAAAAACCTTTATCCAACGCCGGCCCAACCCAAAATTTTACGCCAGGAAAAGTGGATTCTACCGCTTCTGCCATCAAGTGGGCAGAAGAATGCCAGAAAGTATTTTTCCCTTCACTATCATCCCAAGTAATTAATTTAAGCGAAGCATCGCTATTTATTGGTCTGAAAGCATCCCAAACCTGCCCATTTACATTGGCGGCCAAAACCTTGCGGGCCAGCCCTTCGCTGATAGACTTAGCAATATCCAAAGCACTCGAACCATTTTCATATTGCCTTACAGCACCATCAGGAAAAGTAATATTTACCATATTTTTTATAAACCCTTTATTTAAACAAAGTTTGCAAATGTAGGAAATGCGTTGATGAATTGTATCGTTTATTAATGAAGTCCCTTTTCCAACGATTTTAATCAGGCTTTTTTTGCCTATACGCCGCATTTTTCTCATATTTGTTCCTACAAGTTCTTATCAATTTAGGCAATACAAACATACCCATGCCTACGCCTACGTTAACCTTTAACTATTTTTTTTACTAAGTCTCAATTAATTTGCACGGCTATGAAGTTAATTTTTACTCAATTACTCTTACTAATCACCATTTTCTGCAACTCACAGAACTTAACAGGTATTTGGCGCGGGTACTTTATCTCAAGTGAAACTTATCATTTACGATCAGGCTCATTTGTTCAAGAAAGGTACGAATATGAGATTCAGATTAACAATTTACCTAATGGTCAAATAGAAGGGGTTACCTATTCATATAAAACAACTGACTTCTTTGGAAAAGCTTTAATGCAGGGTATATATAAAAAAAGTACAAAAGTTCTTTTACTGAAGGAAACAAAAATGCTGGAAGAAAAACATAGTAACCAAACTTTTGTTTGCCCAATGACTTGCTATCTGGATTACAAGAAATCTCTCGCAAATAAAAAAGAAACATTAACGGGTTCTTACACCAGCATCAATAAAATCGATGGCTCGCAATGTGGCAACGGTACCGTTTATCTTGAACGGGTTTATACAACAGAGTTTGATAAGGAAGATTTTTTGGTGAAAAAAGGTGTTCCAAAAAGTAGGATCCCTCCCCTGGTTCCGAAAGCTTCGGCAAAACAAAATTTAATCAAGCCTGGTGCAGAAGATTTTGTAATAGCTGGAGAAGTGAAAAAGAAACCTACCAATTTACCTACTGTAGATACGACACAAACACAACCATTGGCAGAAAACAAACCTCCAATGCTAAAAGATACCTCATCAATCCCTGTTCCTGAAGTGCTTACAAAACGTGAAAATGTATTGACGCAAACTTTTATTGTAGATAATGAAGACGCAACGGTGGAGTTTTATGATAATGGACAAATAGATGGCGACACCATCAGTGTTTACCATAACAACGTGCGGATAGTGAATAGCAAGCGCCTTACCTACTCCCCCATTACGATGAAGGCGCATATAGAAAAGGATAGCCCAAATTATGAGTTTATTGTGGTGGCCGAAAACCTAGGCACGGTGCCACCCAATACAGCATTGGTTATCATTAATTCGGGTAGTAAGCACTACGAAATTAATATTGCTTCCGACGAACAGCGCAACGCCAAGATTGTACTTCAATACAAGAAGCCGCCAGAAAAAAGTAAGTTTTAATAGTCGAAAGTCTATAGTCATAAGTAAAAAAAGTCTCTTTTTCTTTTATTATACCTACAATCCTGTCGCAAAGTTGCGACAACCCTATCTATCAACGTGCAACCCTGCCGCAAAGTTGCGGCAGCCCAATCAATAGGGCTGCAACCCTGCCGCAAAAGTGCGGCAACCCAATCACTCGACGTGCAACCTTGCCGCAAAGTTGCGGTAACCCAATCAATCGACATACAGGCATGAAGTGGAAGTGATTCCTACAAATCAATCGGCTTTTCAGGCTATTGCGAGTAAGCAATTTTATTCTTTTGGAATACCAACTTTTAATCAGTTAGATTGCAGTCTTATTAAACTAAATATTTTCTCTCCTTAAATTATTACCATGGCAAAAGCATTAACAGAATTAAATTTAAATCACCTGTCTAACCTAGAAGCTGGTCAGTTAATAAAAAGTAACCTGAAAGACATCGGTACCGTTCCTGCTGGGGAGATAACCGATGTGATTATAAAGAATTTCATAATCAGCCTAGGCAATAAGGAGGTTGATTATGATAAGGCATTGGTTCAGGTGCAAAAAAATGACGAAACAGCTAAGCTGGAAGTATCGGATGCAAAGAGGGATTTGTCGATTGCTGCATTTACGACAGCCATTCATTTAGGAAAACTTTCGGATGTTCCTGCCGAAGTGGAAGCTGCAATAAGCCTACATACATTGTTTAAAACGTATGATAACCTTGCAAAATTAAATTACGAGGCAGAAAGCAATGGCATAGATAATATAGGAAAGGATTTGGTGAATACAAAATATGCCCCACTTGTAACCCTGCTAGGCATTGGAAAATATGTTATTAGACTGCAAACGGATAATGACAAATTTAAAACATTGTATAGTGGGCGCACGGTGGGCATAGCAAACACAGAGGTTTATAATGCCAAACAGCTGCGCAAGGATTTGCAGTTGATTTATGGAAAGTTTACCACCTATTTACTAACCATGGCTGAAAATGTAGATACCCCTCAGTATAATGATGTACTGGCTTTGGTAAATGCCGGCAGAAAACAATATGCAGATTTACTGGCCATCCGTGAAGGAAAGGCAGCAGCAGCAAAGCTAATTAAAAGTAAATAGTTGAAAGTCATAAGTCGAAAGTTAGGGAGTATTAAAAAAAGAGGCAGTGGGGAAGATAGAACTTCTTGACTGCCTTTTTCTTTTGACTTATGACTCTCGACTCTCGACTTATGACTTACAACTATATTTGCCCCCTTTTAATACTGATTATGGGACACAAGAAGCTAGTAAGGTTTGAGGCAATAAGGAACTTTGAAAACGTACTGGAATATCCAGAAGGGATGCAGGGAGAGTGGAAAAAACATTTTGGCAATGCCAATGAAATAACGTTGGAACTTGCCTGTGGCAAAGGGGAATACGCCGTTGGACTAGGGAGGATGCACGCACACAGAAACCTGATTGGAGTGGACATTAAAGGAAACCGCATCTGGCGTGGTGCGATAACTGCCCTAGATGAAGGACTAACCAATGTGGCTTTTCTGCGTACCGAAATAGATAAATTGACTAACTACTTTGCCGCCGAAGAGGTGAGCGAAATATGGATTACATTTCCAGACCCTCAATTGCGGAAGGCTAAGAAACGATTGACGCATCCTAAGTTTCTTCGGTTGTATCAGCAGTTTCTTAAACCAAATGCCATCATACATCTAAAAACTGATAGTCCGGATTTATATCAGTTTACAAAAACAGTCATCAACTTATTTAACCTTACTTTGTTGGAAGATTTTGCAGATGCCTATCACCAGCCGGGCATTAGTGATGAGCTACAGATTAAGACATATTACGAAAGCCTCGACATAGCAAAAAGCAACAGGGTGCATTATTTGAAGTTTCAATTAGACAAGCCTTTGCCGATTGAGAAGGACGAAGAATTAAAACAATTGATTGATGGAAACGGAACTGATTGAAAACGTTGATTATTACTTTGACAAAAGTGGACTGATGGTACTTACCGAAAAGTATCACCAAGAAAGAGGCTATTGCTGTGGGCATGGTTGCCGCTATTGTCCATATTCGTTTGAAGCAGTGCCGGAACCAAAGAAAAGCATATTGTTAGCCCAACAACAGCAACAACAATAAAAACTACCCTCTTGGCGACAATAAAAAATAATAACGACAAACTACCCAGCATACTGCCAAGCGGTAGAAAGGAAGCCTCTTTTTTTGAGCAGGTATATGAAGTGGCGAGGATGGTACCCATGGGGCGTGTAACCACTTATGGAGCCATAGCCGAATATTTGGGGGCAAAGAAAAGTGCAAGGATGGTAGGCTGGGCAATGAATGCAGCCCATACACAAACACCGCCCGTGCCAGCACAAAGGGTGGTAAACAGAAAAGGAATGCTAAGTGGAAGAGGGCATTTTGGCGAACCAAATCTTATGCAGGAACTATTGGAAAAAGAAGGGGTGGCAGTAGAAAAAGATACTGTGGTAGATTTTGAAAAGGTGTTTTGGAAACCTGAGGAATAAAGAGTTACAGGTTACTGGTTTCTGGTTACCTGTAACTCGAAACCAGTAACCTGTAACCAGTAATTTGAGGTTAATGATAGTAAGGGCTGATCATACAATAAACCACAGGACCGGTAAGTGCCACATAAAACCATAGCGGCCAAGTTATCCTGGCTAGTTTCTTATGCTTTGCATATTCTCCAGTCAATCCCCTATAAGCGGTAAATAATATGAATGGAAGAATAATGGTAGCCAAAAAGATATGGGTGGATAAAATAATATAATAGAAGGTTCTCCACTCCCCTACCTGTTGTTTTTCCATTTCAGATAATATCCCATCATGGTTACTATCTCCAAACTTTGCTTCCCCTGCCAGCAAGTGATGGGCGATGTAAGAAATAAGGAATACTATTGACAGGATCAGGCAGGTTATCATGATACGTTTGTGTAGAAAATAATTTTTACTCATTTTAACCACCAACAATGCCGCTACCAACAAACCTGCGGTACTGGCATTTATAAATGCATTGAGCGTGGCAAAGAAATGTACATTAAACCCTAGGTTTACAGTCAATTTAAACTTGCTCAACAAAACCACGGCAGTAAATACTACAAATGAAAATACCCATATCAACTGATTTGCCAGCTTGTCATTTTTTTTAATTGTTGCTTCTAATATCATTTTATTTATATTTAATTTTAATAGCCGTACTTTTATTTATCCATTAATTTTTCTTCTGCTAGACATGTAAGCCACAAAGAATACCACCAAAGCCACTATCAATACCCACAGCCATTTAAGGTCTATTATATCTAAGAATAACTGGCTTTTCTGCTTCTTATCCTTCTCCATCATGAGTAGGCCAATATCCCTGGCAAGTTTTGCCACTTCAACCGTATCAAGTCCGTTATAATAGCCACGCACCATATAATCCTTATCCAGCACCACAAACCTATTGGTATGCACAAAATCAGAATCCACAGGTTCACCACTAAACTGATCTACCTTTAATTCCTGAAAAGCAAAGTTGGCAATTGTTTTAGGATTACCCGTCAGCATCCACCAATTGTCGTGGTTAACGCCAAACTTGTCTGCATAGTCTTTCAATGCTTTCACCGTATCATGGTCAGCATCAATAGAAAAAGAAACAAACTGCACCACAGAAGTATCAATCTTGTTTCGGGTATCACCTCCCAATATAAAAGAATGTTGCAACCTAGCCATGTTGTGGGTAAGTATGGGGCATATACTCCTGCAATGAGTGAAGAAATAATCTATCACCATTATCTTTCCTGGTTTGTCATAGAGGCTTACCGTATCACCCAGTTGATTCACCAGCGTAATATTTGCCGTTTTGTGCCAAACAGTATCGCTTACCTCTTTGCCATCCTTGATAGACTGTATTACGGTATCCATCAAGAAATGTCGTGGCATTATCACGGCATTATCGCTTGCCATCTTTAGCCATATATAACAGGATACAGGTATTAGAATGGCTATACAAAGTGACAGAAACGCTTTTTTATTCATTTAGATTATTTACGCTTTTGCCTAATAAAAAACCACCGCAAAAGCGATGGTTCAATATGGTAAAAACAATTATAGTAGAAAGCAGTTTTATTACTCTCCAGATTTTTTAACTTCTTTTACCTCTTCACTCTTTTGAACCTTGATTTCTGTCTGCGCCTTTTTGTAAGGATCGTATCTATTCCTCAAGTTCTTGTAAGAATTACCTTCATATAAGAAGGCGGTAATAAACCAAACAAACAAAAGAAGAGGAACACAAATTGTCATTATCAAGTTCTTTATCTCATGTTTTAAGTGCATGAAATAACCAACAATGTAGAATGCTTTCGCCATCATCAATATTACAATCGAACCCTTTATTGCCAAGCGAAAGCCTGCGCCCTCTATGCCCATCATCCAGAATCCAAGAATCAATTCTATTATTGTCAATGCGCTTAGTATTCCTGTTACTTTCCAGATTTCTTTTACTACTGCGCCATCATCGTGTAATGCGTCTGCTGTATGTGCC
>JANYEU010000195.1 GCA_025362915.1 Chitinophagaceae bacterium
ATACCCAATCCTGGAATGCCACATAAAACCTGATGCAAAAGTAGTCACAGATGCCTATCCAAGCTATGGCAAGTTGAACGAGAAGTTTGCGAGGGCAAGGCAGGTAAAATCAATGAAGGGGGCCAACTTCCTGGAAATGCAACAACAAATCATGAACATGAAAGGCACCTTAAGGGGTATACACCATAAATGCAGCGACAAACACTTACAGGGATACTTGGACCAGCACTGTTTTAGAACTAACAGGAGAACTATGAAAAACCCTATTGTACTTAACCTTATTGAAAAAGCAATAGTAAAAAAAGTAATAAACTATAAGTATTTAAAGGCTTTAGCAGCTTAAGTATACTAGTCTATACATTAAAATGTTTCACGTGGAACATTGTTATAAAGAAAGAAATAGATTGATATAATAATCTTCTCTTTCTCTCATTAGTTTAATATCCTTTCTCTTCTTATCTAAGTATCCGCACAAATGGAGACATCCGTGGAATATTACCCGAAGAGTTTCGTTTAATAGGTTTGTTTTTTGAGAAAATGCATTATCCTTTATCCTGTCAAGACTAATATATATTTCACCCATGATTGGTTCTCCTTCTTCTTGTAAAGAGAAAGTAATAATGTCAGTATAATAATCATGATTAAGATGATCTTTATTGATTTGAAGTAGGTAATCATCAGAGCAAAAGATGTAATTAAGTTCGGATAATTCGATATTTTCCTTTTCAAAAAGGGAAAGAACGAAAGACTTTAGTTTTGTCTTATCAGAAAAGGATAGTTTTCTATCCGCATAATTAAACTTTACACTCGCCATAATTAATAATTACTTTTGCAACTTCAAAAATCGTAATAAACAAGAGACTTAGCGGGTTTATTTTTGTAAGTAGGATACTAAGTAGAGTAATTTACTAATAATTGATTGAAATGAGAAGATTAAGTGAGTTGGGGATTGGTCAGAGGGCAGTGATACATTCATTTGAAAAGGATGATATTTTTATTAAACTCATGGAAATGGGCTGTGTGCCTGGGGAAGAAGTAAAAGTGATACAGGTAGCTCCTCTTGGAGATCCTATCTCAATAGCTGTTGCAGGATATAACCTTAGCTTGAGATTGAGTGAAGCAAGTAGTATTTTTTTAGAGGGATAAAATTTAATATTGCTAAATGAAGATTGGTTTATATTTTGGTTCTTTTAACCCTATTCACGTCGGACATTTGATAATAGCCAACCATGTAGCCAATTTTACAGATATGGAACAAGTGTGGTTTGTGGTAAGTCCTCAAAATCCATTAAAACCATCCTCCGAACTACTAAATGAGTACCACAGATTGCACTTGGTTCAAAAAGCGATAGAAGATAACCCTAAGTTAAAAGCATCCAACATTGAATTTAAACTAGCAAAACCCTCTTACACAATAGATACACTTATTCATCTTGCTGAGAAATATCCGAAACACCAATTTAGTGTAATTATGGGAAGTGATAGTTTTACTAATCTGCCCAAATGGAAAAACTATCAAACCATACTAAAGAAATACCCGTTAATTATTTATAAACGGCCATTATTTGAAGTTGATAATTCCAAGCTTAATGGGATGATTACCATTCTAGATGCGCCATTATTAGAAATATCAGCATCATCTATAAGAAAAAGCATTAAGACTGGAAATAGTATCCAATACCTTGTTGCAGAAATAGTGAATAAAGAGATAAAAGATAATGGATATTATAAATAAGGAGTAATAAAATCACTACCCTTACTGCATCTTTGCATCTTGTTTTAAACCCGTCTATGTCTGAAGCACAACAAATTTTTCAAACGAGTAACCCATCCCGCTGGCAAAGGTTAAAATGGGGGTCACGCATTTTTATATTGCTAGTAATATTTGCAATTGCTGTTATTACTTTAACACTAAAAAGTGTTTCTAAATCCAATGATAAAATACCAGTAGATGTAAGAGCAATAAAAAAAGTACTTTCTGGTAGTGTTCCAACAGTCGATAAAGAAAGTAATATTGGTAAGTATAATAAAGGATTTAAGTTTTACATACATAATCAGTGGGTGGTTGGAAAAGGTGTTGGACAAAAGGATACTGTCTTAAATCTTTCAAACTCAAACTTATTTAGTGATAGTCTAGGTGTAAGGGCTGCATTCTATATGCCATGGGATCCCCAGTCTTTATTTTCTTTAAGGAGAAATGTTCAAAAGGTAAATCTGGTTTTGCCAGAGTGGTTTTTTATTAATCCAAAAGCAGATACTTTAATAGTAAATATAGATAAGGAGGCATATGATATAGTTAAGGGTGCCAATGTGAAGATGATGCCCATGTTATCTAATTCATATAATGACCAACCAACAGTAGAGGCTTTAGCCAGAATAATAGAAAATCCTGCAAAAAGGGAAAGCCTCATAAATAGTATCTTAAAACAACTAAGCAGGTTGAAATTTATAGGAATAAATATTGACTTTGAAGATGTAAAAATTAGGAATAGTAAGAACCTCTGGTCTTTTCAAGTTGAGTTATACTCAAGATTACATGAAAATAATTTCTTGGTTACCCAAAACGCCTCACCGTTCAATGATTTCAATTACAAACACTTAGCAAAGGATAATGATTATGTTTTTTTAAAAGCGTATGACGAACATTCAAATTATACCAAGAGTGGTTCAATCTGCAGTCAAAAATGGATTGAGGAAAGGGTGGATAATTTGGCAAAATACGTATCTCCCGCTAAAATTGTAGTTGATATTGCTGCCCATGGTTATGATTGGGGCGGGGCGAAGGATACGGTAAAAACACTCACCTATCAGCAGGCATTGATTACTGCTAGGGAGAGTGATGCTGTTGTAGATTTTAATAATGATACGTATTGCACGCATTATCAATATTATGACGACAAAGATGTACTGCACAACGTGGATTTTGTTGATGCGGCCACGGATTTTAATGCAATTAGATTTTCAACTGAATATGGATTGGCAGGAACAGCCCTTTGGAGACTTGGAGCTGAGGATAGTAGGGTTTGGGAGTTTTATAATTTGCCAATGACTAGGGCAACATTAAAGAAATTTGATTTTGCAGAATTTAATAAGGTAGAAGGAAGTAGGACCGTTGACTATATTGGGGCAGGGGAAATTTTGGATGTATTGGCAGCACCAACCAGTGGTAGAATAACCACAGAAATAGATACATCAAGTATGTTGATCAGTGAGGAAAAATATGATGCCCTCCCCTCTTCTTATGTGGTTCGGAAATTTGGAAAAACTTCTAAACCAAAGCTTGTACTTACTTATGATGATGGTCCAGATCCAAAATACACTAAAGAAATACTGGATACCCTTGCCTATTACCATGTTCCAGCCACTTTTTTTGTTGTTGGAATAGAAGCTGAAAACAATATCCCACTAATAAAAAGAATTTTACGAGAAGGTCATGAAATAGGCAACCACACATTTACCCATCCTGATATGAGTAAGGTTAGTAGAGATAGGGCTTTGTTGGAAATGGATGCTACTAAACTATTGATAGAATGTATAACTGGACGAAGTATCGTAATGTTTAGGGCGCCATTTAATGCAGATAGCGAACCAGAAAAGAATGAGGAACTTGTTCCGGTTGCCTTGAGTAGAACACGTAATTATATTACTGTTGGGGAAAGTCTTGATCCAGAGGATTGGCAGAAAGGAGAAATACAAAATTTTAATGCGGATACTATTGTAAGTAGGGTTATTAAGGAATATGAAAGGAATCTCAAGAATGGTGATAGTAGTAATATTATACTCCTTCATGATGGTGGTGGTGATAGAAGTCAAACAGTATTAGCTACTGGCAAATTAATACGATACTATCGCGCTAGAGGATACACGTTTACCAGTGTAGCAGACTTACTAGGAAAAACAAGAGATGATTTAATGCCGTATGCCAGCAGTAAGGATTATTATAAATTGAAAATCAATTATTTATGGGCAATATCCGTGTATTATTCCACACACATCTTCTTTGCCATCTTCTTAATTTTCATGATAGTAAGCACGATACGGTTGCTTATTTTAGGTGCGCTTTCTTTCTTGCAAAGGAGAAGGGAAAAAGATATCGTATATAATGAACCGATAGACAACTATCCTCTTGTTTCCATTATTGTTCCTGCGTATAATGAGGAAGTAAATGTTGTTAGCTCATTATATAACTTATTGAAATGCGATTATCCTAATTTTAATGTTGTCTTTGTAGATGATGG
Organism: Chitinophagaceae bacterium; assembly: GCA_025362915.1. Classification (GTDB taxonomy): domain Bacteria; phylum Bacteroidota; class Bacteroidia; order Chitinophagales; family Chitinophagaceae; genus Parasediminibacterium. Next base: position 4,239 of record JANYEU010000195.1, read on the forward strand.
TAGTAAAGACAAAACTTGGGAAATAGTAACTAAGGAATTTTCAGCCAATAAGAACATTAAACTCTACACTAAAGTAAATGGAGGAAAAGCTTCGGCTTTAAATTTTGGATTGAATGAAACTAACGCCGATTATGTAGTATGTATTGATGCCGATACAAAGCTTGCCTCCAACGCTGTAAGGTTACTCATGAAGCATTTCTTGATGCAGCCAAAAGGGCGTCATCAAAAGATTGGCGCAGTAGCCGGAGTTGTAAAAGTGGGCAATGAGGTTAATATCCTGACCAAATGGCAAAACATTGAGTATATAACCAGCCAGAACTTTGACAGAAAGGGGTTTGCCTACGCCAACGCAATAACAGTTGTGCCTGGAGCAATAGGCGCCTTTAAAAAGATGGCAATTAAGGCTGCTGGAGGCTTTACCACAGATACTTTGGCAGAAGATTGCGACCTAACAATTAGAATACTAAGATGTGGCTATATTATTGCCAACGAACCCAATGCAATTGCCTATACAGAAGCTCCAGAAACGTTAAAGATGTTTATGAAACAGCGTTTCCGGTGGAGTTTTGGCGTGATGCAGACCTTTTGGAAGCATCGGGACTTATTGTTAACTACAAGAATAAAGTCTTTGGGTTGGATAGCACTACCAGATATTCTAGTGTTTAAATACATCATTCCTATTTTTTCTCCGATAGCAGACATATTGATGATTTTTGGTCTCTTTACTGATAATGCCAGTAAAATATTGTGGTATTATCTACTCTTCACATTTGTTGATACCATCATAGCAGGAATTTCTTTCTTATTTGAGAAGGAAAATCCACTCAAATTGGTTTGGTTAATTCCACAACGAATCATTTATCGCTGGATAATGCTTGTAGTACTATATCGCTCTTTAAAGAGGGCTTTAAAAGGAGAATTGCAAAATTGGGGTGTATTAAAACGTACAGGAAATGTTAAAGAGGTAAATATTGATTAAAAATTATTGTGGAATGAATGTAAATTATCGTACAACAAATAATAGTTTACTCCTCCCATATAATTTCTTTTCTTTGCGACACTTAAAATTAAACAGTAAAAAATTACATAATGAAAGTTACAGACATTCAGGTTCAGAATGAAAAAGAAACGCGTGGTGGCTTTGGGGAAGGTATCTATGAGATTGGCAAAGAAAACGAAAACGTTATTGTATTAACTGCCGACCTTGCGGGTTCGTTCAAGCTAGGGCCATTTATAAAGGATATTCCTGAGCGTTTTGTACAGTGCGGTATAGCCGAGGCAAATATGATTGGAGTTGCTGCCGGTTTAACCATTGGCGGTAAAATACCTTATACCACCACCTTTGCAAACTTCAGTACGGGTCGTGTGTACGATCAAATTCGTCAGAGTGTGGCCTATAGCGGTAAGAATGTAAAAATATGTGCTTCCCACGCTGGTCTTACCCTTGGAGAAGATGGTGCCACCCACCAAATATTGGAAGATATAGGCATGATGAAAATGCTTCCAGGCATGACTGTTATTGTTCCCTGCGATTTTAACCAAACCAAGATAGCTACCAAAGCCATTGCTAGCTATGAAGGGCCTGTTTACCTACGTTTTGGACGTCCAAAGTGGCCAAACTTCACCAAGGAAGATGGTAGCGACTTTGTTATTGGCAAGGCACAGCAACTAAGTGACGGAACCGATGTAACCATTTTTGCTTGTGGTCATTTGGTATGGAAAGCTATCGAAGCTGGTAAGGCTTTGGAAGCCAAGGGTATCAGCGTAGAGTTGATTAACATACATACCATAAAACCATTGGATACTGAGGCTATCATCAAGTCTATTTCTAAAACAAAGTGTGCCGTTACTTGCGAGGAGCACAATATTATAGGTGGTTTGGGAGATAGCATTGCCCAGGTAGCAGCCAAAAACTTCCCTATTCCTATTGAATATGTAGGTACAAAAGATACTTTTGGCGAAAGCGGTACACCTGCCCAGCTGCTTGCCAAGTATGGTTTGGATACGCCAGACGTTATTGCAGCAGTAGAAAAAGTATTGGCTAGAAAGTAAGCTAATAAGCTGACAAA
>JANYEU010000219.1 GCA_025362915.1 Chitinophagaceae bacterium
AAACACCATCTTCTGTTTTTATCTTGTTCGATTCAGGTTTTTCTTTGGGGATGTTATCCAGAAATACTTTTGGTTTCTTTACCTCTTCCACCAGTTTCTTTTTACTGAACCGATAGAAATAAGGAAAGTCAATCTGATCCATATATGCAGGAAACTTCACGCCGCGCACTTCTATCATCACCATTTTATCGTTCATTATCTCTACCACTCGTCCTTCTTCGTTGCTATGCAGCACAATAATCTCATCACCCACCTCGTATTTCATATAAATCCTAATTTTCTACCGTAAAAACGCAAATGTAAGTTGTACGTTCTATGTTGTAAGTTATAAGTTGAGGGCGGAAAACTTATAATCAAGAACGTATAACGTAAAACTTATTGGTCATAACTAATTTATCTAAGCCTTTAGACCTTAATTTTGCTACTCTACCAAAGAAAAGTAAGGGTCGTTATGAAGAAAATAGAATTAGAAATTGTTGCCCTGTCACATAGTATCACGCAAACACATTCATACGCAGTCGTGTTGGGAGAAGTAAATGGGTTGCGCCGTTTACCAATCGTTATTGGTGGATTTGAAGCCCAAGCCATTGCTGTTGCGTTAGAGAAAATGAGTCCTAGCCGACCACTTACGCACGACTTGATGAAGAATTTCATGAATGCCTTTGACGTGCAATTGCAGGAAATAATCATCAACGACCTACAGGAAGGTATCTTTTATTCCAAACTTATATGTTTCACAGAACAAGACACCGTAGAGATAGATAGCCGAACCAGTGATGCCTTGGCATTGGCGGTACGCTTTAGTTGCCCGATATTTACCTACGAAAACATATTGGAAAGCGCAGGAATCTTGATGGGAGACACCACACCCAAAAAGAACAAGGACGACATCATTGGCATAGAAGAAACAACTAGCGCAACACACGAAGACTTAAGTTCAATGAGCCTACCCGATTTGGAAACATTACTGAATGACGTATTGGAAAGCGAAGACTATATCCGTGCAATAACCATTAGGGATGAGATAAATAAGAGAAAATAGTTGTTCGCGATGAGGGATTAAACGCATTAAATTTTCAGCATGAGCCTTATCCAACAACGTTTTTATTTTGACACTTCAGTTTTTGGTGGTCGATTTGATATTGAGTTTGAAAAAGAAACAACATTATTATTTGAAAAGGTTTCACTTGGACAAATAAAATGCGTGTATTCCAACCTTACGGAAAGTGAACTAACAAACGCCCCAGAAAGAGTCAAAGATTTTTTCCTAAACATACAAGACGAATTAAAAGAGAAAGTTTTGGTAACACCACAGGGGTTACAACTTGCCCAAGCTTATGTAAATGAGAAAGTAGTTGGGGAAACAAGTCTTGATGATTGTATCCACATTGCTACTGCAACCCTCAACAAGGTTGACATGCTGGTGAGTTGGAATTTTAAACATATTGTAAATATTTATCGGATTCGTGGATATAATTCCATAAATTTACGTTCAGGACATGGGATATTAGAAATACATTCACCAAAAGAAATTGTAAACAATGACAACGAAGAATAGTATTGTAAAAGAATTTGATACTGTCAAAACTTTCAGGGAAATTAAAACCAAAATATCTAATGACATCAAGGGTATGACCTTTGAGCAATTGCAGGCATATTTGGATAAAACCAAATTGCAAAAAAAGAATACCTCCAATAGCCATAACTAGTCGATGCTGACATTTCCCAACTGCAAAATTAATCTCGGACTAAATATTCTTCGCGAAAGAGAGGATGGTTACCACAATCTGGAAACCGTGTTTTATCCAGTACCGTTGAAGGATGGATTGGAAGTGATAAGAGAACAGAGAACAGAGAACAGTAAACAGTTAGCAGTAAATAGTGTAGAGTTAACCACTTCTGGATTAACAATTAACGGTAACAGTGAAGATAACCTCTGCGTAAAAGCCTATCATTTACTTAAAAAGGACTTCCCTTCTTTGCCCAGCATACAAATGCACCTGCATAAAGTGATACCTATGGGTGCAGGATTGGGTGGCGGCAGTGCTGATGGGGCTTTTGCATTGAAGCTATTGAATGATACTTTTCACCTAAACCTATCTACCCAAAAATTGATTGATTATGCCTTGCAATTGGGTAGCGACTGTCCTTTTTTTATCCTGAACAAACCTTGTTTTGCTACTGGCAGAGGTGAATTGATGGAAGTGATAGCACTAGATTTATCGGCATACCAGTTTGTAATCATCAATCCTAAGATACATATTGGCACAGGCTGGGCTTTTGGTAATATCACTCCAAAGACTCCTGCTCAATCAATAAAGAATATTATTACTCAACCGATACATACTTGGAAAGACACATTAATAAATGATTTCGAGCAACCTGCCATCCATCATTACCCAGAAATAGGTTTTATAAAAGAAAAATTATACGGGCAAGGGGCTATTTATAGCAGCATGACGGGCAGTGGCAGCACTGTATTTGGTATTTTTGAGAAGGCTATCAATCCAAAACTTTCTTTTCCTGAACATTATTTTGTGTATAACACTTCCACTGCACAATAATAGGTTTACACCTACAAACAGAGACATTTATATTGCTTTATAAGAGACTTGCTTTACAAACTAAGAGACTTACTTTACAAACTAAGGGTCTTACTTTGCAAACTAAGAGTCTTACTTTACAAACTAAGGGTCTTACTTTGACCCCTCCTGAAATTACTTGACAGCTTTTGGTGTTAATTTTAATATTTGTTTACTGTAATTTGGGCTATTGCCTATGCAAGGATACAGCTTTGTTTTTTAATACTGCTTCTTGTTTTCACCCTTTGTTTTATTCCTGTT
>JANYEU010000291.1 GCA_025362915.1 Chitinophagaceae bacterium
CATCCAACAACAAAGGGGGTGAGCTATACACTACTCATTCACCCAAAAGCAACAAAAGAGTTAGAAGCCTCGGCTTTATGGTATGAAAAACGTTCGGCAGGATAGGCAACAAGTTCTTTGTGGTAGTAAACAAACGGGTACTCGAAATACAACAGTACCCACAACGATATTCAACTAAACATAAGGATTACAGGGAAGTAGGGATAGACATCTTCCCTTTTGTCATCGTATATCAAGTTTTTGAAGTTGACCAGATTGTTTTGATAACCTACATTTTCCACAACAAGCAGAATCCTAAAAGGAAGTATTTAAGGTAAACGAAAGCCAACCGTTGTATTCAAACTTTTTATCCTGTCCTGCTGCCCATGTGTGTCGGAGATTACGGTTATTTGCATTGTTTTATTGTTATTAATAAGGCAAAACTAGAAGCACCCTCTGCCAAACGGTGGCGTAGTTAAAAATAAAGTTTCCAATCACTAAAAATTATTTGCTGCTATCTTTTAATAATACAAATGAACAAGTATTATGGTACAAACAACAATTACCCCACAAAAGACAAACTTCAATATGAAAGTGTCCTTGCCTTCAGAGTATATAGGCAAGCCTGTGCGTGTCTCTTTTTATTTAGAGGAGGAAGCCCCAAAGTCTGCTGTTTCACTAAAAGATTCATATAAACCTTCTGACTTCTTTGGTACTTTGAGTGAAGAAGAAGGTGAAAAAATGCACCAGTACCTAATGCAAAGCCGCAATGAAGAATGAAAACCAACTACCTGATAGAATACCAATGTTTTGATAGATGCACAAATGAAACGGCTTCCGGCAAATGGCTTGGCATTTCTTGCAAACACAATTGATGAAAACTTCACAGTTTCTTTTATTACCTATATTGAATTTTTAGGGTATAAAAACCTCACAGAAGCAAGTGGTTTGTTTATAAAGCTTGCAAAAGTGGTACAGATAAACAAAATGGTTATAGATGCCTGTATAAAACTAAGGAAGACCCAACGCATAAAACTACCAGATTCCATAATAGCCGCCACCGCCATTGTTCATAACTATACATTGATTAGCAACAATGAAAGTGACTTTATAAATATTCAGGGATTGAACTTATTAAACTTACATGGCCTGTAAGACTACTATGTTGTGGAAAAGAAAAATAATACTGGCAATTCCAAACTTTTTATCCTGTCGTGCTGCCCATGTGTGTCCGAGATTACAGTTATTTGCATAGTAGTTTTGTTATTTGTTATACTATTTTCACTACTAGAATATTCGTTGAATTAGCTGCCTCAGCTTTATGTAGGTCAATACCATACTTACGTTGAAAGGCATCTACTACTTCTTTGCTACTGCTATTATATAGGGGACTCGGATTTACAGAGGCAAAATCTACACTCATCCCTTTCTCAATTCTAATACCATTTGTGGTTTTCGATGTTCTTATTGTAGCCCTGAAAAGTGCCATCATTAATTATTTTATCGTTATTAATGGCTCAAAGCTAAAAGGGTACTCTGCCAAACTATGGCGTGGTTGTAATATCCTTATTCAAAAAAATATTTAATCATAAAATCGTAAATCTTAGTTCCCCTTTCATTTATAATCTTTTCCCAATTATCATATTTAGCCCATTGTTCCTTATTCTCGTTATGAACCGTATAAGAACCACCTTCAATAAAACCTTTGTATTCTTTATCTGTAGGATGATTATTTCCTAACCCTGAATTGACAGAACTTGAAACAATAAGTAGGTTTCCTATCCCATCTAAGTAAGAGTTTATTTTCTCTGCTTGCCTTTTTTCTTCTTCAATATTATTTTCCGGGTCTTTAACTACCCATTTTCTATCCCATTGTTGAGGTAAGATATGCTCAATTGAGCGATTTGATTTCATTAATTTTCTAAGCTGTGTAAGATTACAGCCTTCTTTTTTCTCATATTTGTATATGGCATAAACATTTTTGTTGATACACCAATTATATCCATTATAAAGAATTTTATTTCGATTAGTTTCTATGTATTTTCTTGCTACGTCTTCTAAATCACCTCCGAGTCTATCTTTTCGAAAACCTGATTTAATGTATTGTTTAAGTAAGTTTATAACTGCAATTGATTCCTCTCTTTTAATTGTCTTAATTAATTTAAGAAACAATCCTTGGAAATCATCTCTATCTGAATAGGGGAGTCCAAAATATTGTTCATGATAATTTCTTATATATACTAGTTTTTCCCAAAGTTTAAATATTTCATCATTGTTAAACTCATTTTGCAGTCGGAAAAGAATCAAATAAAATTCAGTACTTAAATCTCTATCAAGAATTAAAGAATCTCCAATTAGCGTAAAGGTTTCATCAAGTTTAGGTAATATTTCACAAAGGATCTTAGTTGATGCAAAAAAC
>JANYEU010000272.1 GCA_025362915.1 Chitinophagaceae bacterium
CATTTATCAATGGAACAATAGCAACCAATGCTAGTCCTTCAACTAAATATCAGTTACGGGTAAAATCTACAATTCCTGTTATTACTTCTGCTGCAACTAATATTTTTGAAGTTAAGGCGAATAGCACTCCTATTTATGATAGTGTGAATACCCAAAGTAGATATACGCTATATGATGGAATATATTTTGGGTCTTGTAATAAACCCACTGAAGGATTTACATTATCACTAGATAATTATTCCTCAACAGGTGCTGTTATTAGTTCTACTTTAGTAGATGAAATATCCTCAACAATTACTAATCCTATTTTAAGTGGATCTAGCTTCTCGATACCCCTTCATAGGCATTATTATACCTTCACTCTAGCTGCTAAATCAAATGGCATATTAAGTAGTTGGAGTTATTTTATAATCAATTCACCTAATAATTTAGGCTTTACAACAAGTGGGCAACAAACCGGATGTATCCCAAATTCTTTGAGTTTCTCTATCCCTTTTGATACAGCAAATAATGGCATTGCAAACAACTTTCCAGGTACTAAATATTTAATAAACTGGGGAGATAGTACTCCATTTGATATATATAGACAGTGTGATTTAATAAATAGCGGAGGCAAAATATCGCACTCTTATACTACTACATCATGTACAAAAGCAAGTGGGGCAGATACTGTAACTGCTTATTTGATTAATCCATTTTACAAAAAACCAGGTACATCTACACAGCAGGGTTGTGAAAACCCACAAGTAGGAAGTACTGCCTTAATTTATAAGAATCCAACTGCAAATTTTAGTATTGATAGTTCTTTATGCTTTGGAATGCCAATTAATTTCATTCAAGATACGACTAACCCAGGAATAGGTGTAAATGGTGGTACATGTACCGAAAGTGCATATTATACTTGGACTTTAGATGGAAATATTGTTTACGCCTCTGCAAATCCTGAATTTCCCCCTCCAAATTATGTCGCAAACAATTTATCTGCTGGTAGTCATACCATGAATTTAATAGTAGATAATCAAGCTTGTCATACAGCAACAAGTACCAAAACATTTTGCGTTATACCTAAATTGATTCCAAACTTTAATATTAATAATGCTCAGTTTGTAACAGGTTGTGCACCGCTACGAGTTACTATAAAGAACTTGACAAATTCTGTTCCTTGTTCTAATAATAATTACAAATGGAGTGTTTTAGATTCATTAGGATTTGTAGTTGATACAAGTTCAGGAATTTACAAAGTAGTACCAAACCTAACTGATGCTACTCCTGTTTTTACTTTCAATTCTTCGGGCAGCTATTCAATATTATTAACAGTAACTAATAGTTGTGGGGTTGATACGCTATCCAAACCAGTCACAATTAACGGTGTTACCAATGTCACCATGCCTGCTAACCAATCCTATTGTGGGACTAAAACAATTAACTTTGGTAGCGACCCCAACCATAAGCCTTCTTATAATTCTTCTGGTGCAGGCGAAACTTATAATTGGACTATTACGGGCGGCACTTATGCTTTTGTAAACGCTACTAATGCAAACTCAGCTTATCCTCAAATACAATTCTCAAGTTTTGCCACTTACACTGTTACACTAGCTTTTCACAATAATTGTGGAGATAAAACTGTTTCCCAGCAAATTACTTTCATCCAAGCACCTTCCCCTTTTGCAGGTAATGATACTACTATTTGCTACAGCTTATCTTCTATACCAGTAAATGCATCTGTTACAGGGGGTAGCTATCAGTCTGGTGCATGGACTGTGTCTCCTGCAACTGGTGCTGGCACATTCAATAATCCAAATAATGCAAATACTACCTATACATTTAGTAATAACGACAAGGTAAATAGTACTGTTACATTAATTTATACGGTAACAACTAGTAATACAGCATGTGCTACCATTCCGTCACAAAGAGTAATAACCATTCTTTCTCAGAATAAAGTAACTAACGCTGCACCAATAATAATTTGTAGCGGTAGTAAGGTTGGGTTTGCACCAGCATCTACCATCAGCAGCACATTCAAATGGCAATCCTCTGTTTTATCAGGATCTGTTACAGGGAACGCATCAAGTGGTACGGGTAATATTGATGATGTGCTGACCAATACATCGAGTACGGCAGTAGCTACGGTAAAATACGTAATTACTCCTGTTAGTGGTGTTTGTGATGGCACACCTGATTCTGTAGTGGTTACTGTAAATCCAACACCATCAATAAGTGGTTCGGATACAACTAACCCAAATCAATGTGGCATGGCAAATGGCTCTATTACTTTAAAGGGACTAGGTAATGGGTTACCATACACTGTTAACTACACGTTTGGCACTAGCCAGACACAGAATATAACATCAACTTCTGGCGGTGAAATTAAGATTTCCAATTTGGCAGCGGGTACATATACAAATGTTTATGTAACCCTCAATCAGTGTCCATCCGCATCTATTAATTCAATAGTTTTAACTGCTCCAAATGCTCCAACTGCTCCTGTGGCAAAAGGGAATACCCCTTTATGTTCAGGAACTTCACTAAACCTTACCACCGATTCGGTTGTGGGAGCTAACTATTCATGGGATGGACCAAATGGTTTTACCAGTACTTTAAGGAATGTGACACTTAATAATGTAACTGTTAAGCAAGGAGGTGATTATCACTTGCAAATAAGTGTGAACAATTGTCCATCAGCAACAAATACTGTTTCAATCGTTGTGAATGCAACACCAATTGCGCCCATAGTTAATTCTCCTATTGGTTACTGTACTGGAACTATAGGTGCTGCTTTAACATGTAGTGGTATAACTGCTGGTAATACAATAAACTGGTATGCAGATTCTACTGGAGGCACACCACTTGCAGCCGCACCTACCCCCTCTACGGCAAGTAGTGGCACAACAAACTACTATGTTAGCCAAATAGAACCCATCGCAAAATGTGAAAGTCCTCGTGCTAATATATCGGTTGTAGTTACCCAGACTCCGAATATATCTGATACTAGTTCAAAAAGCCCAGATACCTGTAGCACAGCTACAGGAACAATTACACTAAAAGGGTTGATAAAAGATAGCGTTTATTGGGTAAGCTATTCTCTTAATAGTACAGCAGTTTCACCTATCAGTATAAAAGCAGATAATAATGGTTTTGTTATAATACCTAATCTTTTGCAAGGGGTTTATTCTGATGTAAGCGTAACTACTTTGGCAGGTTGTACTTCACAAAAAGTCGGTCCCTTTACACTAAAAGACCCTACCCCACCTGCAGCACCAACCGCTAGCGGTGCAAGTGAAATATGTAGTGGCAAAACATACAATTTTACTGGTAATAGCTCTGTTACGGGGGCAACTTATAGTTGGACGGGACCAAACAACTTTACCAGCAATAGC
>JANYEU010000293.1 GCA_025362915.1 Chitinophagaceae bacterium
GGGCGGTTTTGGAACAAGCACAACGCCATCTGTTCCAGCAACCATACCTCGAAATGTTGTACGATTTTGTTTGTCGGTTAACAACAGAACCAATGGTTTTTATGCTAACCATCATTTGGGAGGTATCGATTGGTATAATAATACTGCCTATCTAAATAATGTAAACTACAATATGCTTAACCGTAGTTCAGATTACTTATCAGACGTTTCGGGTTATAGTCACACCATGAAAAATAATTTAGAGTTTAGTGCCGGAAGTTCTGCCTTAAGCAATATCAACCAACCACTTTGTACGTTGAGTAATAACTGGTGGCAACTAAGTGTTACAGTGTCAACAGCAGATTTTGTTAGTACTACCCAGTCTTTGTTAACCCAAGGACGTCATTCAGATTATACGCTACCCACCAATGATTTCCTTCGTTTGGTATCTGGTAGTGATTTGATTGACAAGGGGGTAAATTTAGGTTTCACTTATACAGGTGCCAGTCCTGATTTAGGATGTTTTGAATATGGGATAAACAAAAGCCCGATACCATCAGGTCCGGTAGCTCCTTAGAAATAAGGTTTTATATTTTATTGGGTGAATAAGCTTGTCAGTAATAATTGACAAGCTTATTCTTTTTTAGACTTGTCTGCGGATGTGATGAAGCAGCTATATGTGTATTATTAGTAGTAAAATGTAATAAACTACAATTAGATGCTTACAGAATGGCAGCCCGATGCTGCTTATGCCTTGCCAACTTCCCGAAAGCTTAAAGATTTCGGGAAGTTTAGGTTTTGAGGGTGAAGTTATTAAAAATTGTATTATTGTATTGGCACAATAGAAAAAACTTGTGTGGATACAAATATTATGCTTGGGAACACTGCTAACCTGAAACATGCTGCAAGAAACGAGTACACAAAAAGGAGTTTGATCTACTCATTTACTTAATAAAAAACTATTCTTATAGATAAAAAAGGTAATGTCTGCAAAAGCATCCCATAGCCCCATTCAAATTATTTTAAATTCTAACTTTTCTGATAATTTAAGCATATATCGTTAAATATATTGCCTTAGTCATAAATACATTTACTTTTTTGAATAAAATATTAAGTTTATAGATTTTAATTATATGTTTGCGCCCCCCAATAATATACACAAACTATTTGTTTATTATTCACTTAATCATTGTAATAATATCTGACGCATTATGGAAAAAATAAGAAAAACAGCACCATTTCTTGTGTTATCAATCGTTGCAATCCTAGCCCTATTCGTACCAAGCCACACTGGCTTTGCAGATAGGCTAAAGGTTTACAATTCGGCCGACATTACTTGGATAATGATTTCAACCGCATTGGTGTTTTTAATGACGCCCGCACTGGCATTCTTTTACGGCGGTATGGTTCATAGAAAAAATGTGCTTTCTACCATGATGAAAAGCGTTGTTGCGGCAGGTATTGTTAGCGTACTATGGGTGGTGGTAGGCTACAGTCTTTGTTTTGGCAAAAGCCTTTACGGTATCATTGGCGACCCTAGAACCCATCTATTCTTTAAGGATGTGGTTACTGGTGCACCTTGGTCATTGGCACCCACCATACCACTTCTCTTATTCTCCGTATTTCAATTAATGTTTGCCATCATCACACCCGGATTGGTGGTAGGAGCCGTTGCGGAGCGTGTAAGATTTACTTCCTATACCTTGTTTATTGTATTTTTTAGCCTGTTTGTTTATGCGCCATTGGCACACTGGACCTGGCATCCCGATGGATTCCTTGCCCAAATGGGTGTATTGGATTTTGCAGGCGGAACGGTGGTACACATTTCTGCCGGTTGTGCGGCATTGGCCGGAGCCATCGTTTTGAAGCGCAGAAAGGCACACGAAATAAATAAGGAGATACCTCCTGCAAACATCCCTTATGTATTGATAGGCACTGGTCTATTATGGTTTGGCTGGTTTGGTTTTAATGCAGGCTCGGCATTAGGCGCCAATGCCTTGGCGGTTTCTGCCTTTGCTACAACCAATATTGCAGCAGCTGCCGCTGGATTATCATGGATGTTTTTTGATGTGTTACGTGGCAAGAAACCTTCGGTATTAGGCTTTTGCATCGGCGCAGTTGTTGGATTGGTTGCCATTACGCCCGCTGCTGGTTTTGTGGCTATCCCGCAAAGTATTTTTATAGGTGCCATAGCCGCCGTTATATCCAATCTTGCAGTGCATATAAAGGGTAAATCTAATTTGGATGATGCACTGGATGTTTTCCCTTGTCACGGACTAGGTGGCATGGTTGGCATGTTGCTGACAGGAATATTTGCCACCAAAACAGTAAACCCTGCAGGAAATGATGGCTGGTTTTATGGCAACCCAAGCTTCTTTTTCACCCAACTAAAAGGGTTGGTTATAGTTGTTGTTTATAGCTTTACGGTATCTTTTATCATCTTCAAGGCAATGAACTTTATTGTTCCAATCCGTGTAAGTGAAGAAGATGAAGAGATTGGATTAGATGCTTCCCAACATGACGAAGAGTATATGCAAGGCACATTGCTGGTGCAACAAGGTGATATGATATCTGAATTAACCGTAAAGTAGTAGTTTGAAAGGATGGCCGAAATACTTTTAATGTGCTAATTGCTTGGTATTTCGCATGAAATTCGGGTAAACTACAGGATGTGGGACAATGCTTACAACCCCAATAAATCATACTTACTCTTGGGTCTTTTATCTATCAACCAATGAAAGCCACGAAGCCTAAGTTGCTCATGGTTTACCTGTTTCATGGGGTAGGCAGTACCCTTTAGGTTGTTCCGCAATACAATACGTTCTGGTTTGGACTCGTCCTTCACCTTTTCAAAGTACATATCTATCACATCGCAGTTGGCTTGGTTTACCGCCACAAATTTATTACGTTCATCCTGGCCATAATATATCGTTTCGGCATTGCCCTTTGCGCGCAGATGATCCATCTGCCCTTTCAAAAAGTAGGCATTGATGCTGTTGCCTTTTACCTGATTGTAATATTGCGCACCCACTTTTTGTATGGTGAGTGCGTTCTCATATACGTACAATCTTTCCGGGTGTTTGTTTTCTACAAACAAAAGCATAGTATCGCCCGTAATCTGATTGTCCTGCGCCCATGCAATGGGCTGTTTATATAGTCTGAAAACAGAATCCTCCAACGAATAGAACATACTGTCGCAGATGGCTTGCATTGAGTCGGAAAATATTTTTACATTATAATAAGCCTCAAAGAAACGGTTATTGTTGGTATCTTTTGCAGCGTGTTTACTACTGATCTTTGTGTTGATTGAGGGTAAGCTATCTGCTACTACCGCAATCTGTTGGGCTGTATCTTTTTTTGCCCGTTTACCATTTGCTTTTACCTGAACAGTAGCTGGCGCATCCCTTACTGCTGGAACATTTCTTGTTTTTAATAGCAAATCCAATTTGCTGGAGTATAGTGTATCGGCAGTAATATAAATGGTATCCTTTGCTTGTTTTAACAGCAGTAAAGGTTTCTTGGTAGCTAAGAATGAACCCGTTTTTTTGTTTATCTTAATGTTGCCCGCTATCAAATCATACCCGCCCACGGTATCCTTGCTTCTATAAACCGCATTACCTTGGTATTCGCTTAGCCCTGTAGCTTCGTCCAAAGCTGTTTTGTCGGCGGCAAAAGTATAGGTGCTATCATCAATAACGCTCCTTTTATTAAAGTATCCCTTCTTCTTTTTTGTATCGTAATAACCATCCGTGGTGGTGATAGTACGCTTGCCCTCTATTATCTTGGTAGCCGTTACAAAAGTGGAAATTGAAGTGGTCAGGTTATACAAAAGTGTATCGGTGTACATTTTAAAACCGGGATCTATCAGTACCACATTCTTCTTAAAATACACATCTTTAGTTTCGCCATAATAGTAACCTTCGGTACTTGTAAGGACAGTTTTGCCATTTACCACCTTGCCTCCATTGGTGTAGGTACCTGTTTTTAGTTGCACATCATATACCAAGTCATTGGTGGTCAATGTTGCCTTGCCATCGGTTAGTTTTACGCCTTTGCTTAGGTATGCCTTCTTATCCGTGCCCACATAGCGTAGGTATTGGGCGTAAGTATGTATGCTGTCTGCATCATTTATATGCACATTGCCTACGGCTTCCAGTGTATTTAGTTTCTGGTTCAATACAATGCTGTCTGCACTGAATATTGTTTTTTCCTGCTGAACAATGGCATGACCCACCAACGAAACAAACTGTACGTTGGAATCGAGGTTTTGGAAGTTGTACCTATCGGCACCAATGATAACAATTGTCTTTCCTGCACGTATGGTATCTGCAATCTTCTGCTGACCAATACCAACAATAGAAGATAAGATAAGCAGCAGGCTTATGCAGAATTTTAACCACGGATTACGTTCTGTTGCTATCAATTTATGGGTGTGTTGCGGTATCGTTCAGTGGAGCAGTCAACGGTGGGCTATTATCCTTTCTTCCCAAAATGTTTATATACCTTCTCGGATGCACTTTCACGTCGTCCATCAATATGTTGGCACTTCGCACTGCATTTATCAAGTTATTGTACAAGGCTTTGTCGTTCATTAACAGTCCAATCGTGCCGTCCTTGTTATCAACCTTTTCTAAAAGATCGTTCAGCTTATTGGTAGATTTTTTTAATGAATTAATGACGCCATCAATGTCTGCATTGGCAAAGTTATCTGTAGTTTTTTGCAGGTTAACCATGGTCTTGCTTATCTTTTCATTGTTGGATGCCAGATTCTTGGTAAAGCTGTTTACGTTGGTCATCGTTTGACTAATGGCACCAGACTGTGCATTGAGCATCCTTTCTATAGACGCAGCAGATACCAACAAACTTGCCGTTGCCTTATTAACGTTGGCAATGCTTTGTTTTAGATTATCCTTTCCGTCTTTATCCAGTAAACTGTTCACATTATTCACCAAACTATCCAAACTATGCATAGTTACTTTTATTTGGTCACCCACCGGGGCTATCTTAGAGCTGAGACTGCTTAATAAACCTTCATTTTCAGCCGTGGCAATTGTTTCACCGTTGGTAAGAAAATGTGTGGTATCATTCCCCATGGCTATCTCTATACTTGGAGCTGATAAAGGCGATTCCTTGATGGAGGCAACAGAATTTTTGGGTATATTGAAGTCGCCAGTCAGCTTGATGGTAATAATAATTTCCTTCAAGCTTGGGTCAGAATTCTCTATTTCATACACAGTACCTACCTTGTATCCATTCACGAATACACCGTTAGACACCATGATGCCTTTTGTATTGGTATATTTAGCAAATAGATAATTGCCTGTCTTGAAAAGGCTCTTTCCTTTCAAAAAATTGAAACCGAGAATGAGCATTGTGATTGCTAGTGCAGTCAATGCTCCCACTTTTGTTTCGTTGTTTATTTTCATAACTGCAAATCTAAGGGTAACTAATTGATGAAATTGGTTAAAAAAACAAGATATGTTAGTTAATCAGGTGTACTTCTACCATATCTCCAGCGTGGTACTCCGTGCCTTCCTCACTCAAACATACCAAACAATTGGCTGTTGCAAAAGAACTTAACCTGAAAGATTCCTGCGCATTTAGCAGGGTAACCTTGCCATTGGTACAATAACCTTTCATGAAATGTGTTAATCCAGCTTTCTTGTTAAAGGCATTACCTAAAGGAAGATTTTTATGCTGAATGATACTTGTTTGCAGATTCATCATCTGTGCTATTGAAGGAACAACATATTCATAAAAACAGGTAAGCACCGAAGATGGATTACCGGGCAACCCAAATATCAACTGATTAGCTTTTTTGCCAGCAAATAAAGGCTTCCCCGGTCTTTGTCTTATCTGGTGAAATAATTTTTCCACGCCACAATCGGCTAGTGTATTCGCTACAAAATCATAATCACCCACACTCACACCGCCTGTAATCAATAGAACATCAGACTCTTTTAATCCATCTTCCAACACAGCCTTTAGTTCTTCTATATTATCTTTTGCAAAACTGATAGAGACATCATGAATACCCATTTGCTGTAAAACAGCAGTCAAGGCAAAAGAGTTCGACTCATACACCCGTCCATAGCCTAATGGTTCGCCGGGTTGAACCAATTCATTGCCTGTAATGACCAACTTAATCTTGGGTAAAGGATAAACCGAAACTTCCTTTATGCCTATTCCTGCCAAGAACCCGATAGCGGCGGGGGATAGTTTACTGCCTTTTGGCAAGGCAAGGTCGCCAATCTTTATTTCGCTTCCTTTTAGGCGAACATTGCTTCCTGCGTTTAGTAATTCATCCTTTATTATCAATTGATTAGTTGCTACCAACACCTTTTCCTGCATCACCACTGTATCCAAATCTTTAGGAACAGCCGCACCCGTAAATATCCTTACCGCTTGCTTTGCCTCAATCGGATTCTCCAAATTTCCCCCTGCCTGAACTACCCCATCAATCGTTAAAGTTTCTGTTCCATTCCAATCTTCAAAACGAAAAGCGTAACCATCCATCGCCGATTGGTTAAAAGAAGGGACATCTACCGCGGCAAAAACATTTTTTGCCAATACCAATCCCATTACCTTTTGCAAGGGAATTGTAGTGGGTGTCAACGCATTACATGCCTTCACCAAAATGTCTTTTGCTTCTCCTACTGAAATCATGTCTTAATTTTTTGGTTTCAAGTTGCTGGTTACTGGTTTCTGGTTTCCAGTACTTGTAACCTGTACCAGTAACTTGTAACTTGAATCCTGCTTATCCTCCAATTGCTATCATGCTTCTGTTTTCAATGCCCACCGCTTGCAGTTGGTGGAAATCTTCTACAAACTGCCCGCCTCTTTCGGCAGCTTTTGCCTGCACATTACCCAAAATAAGCGGCACAATATCTTCCCCTCTTCGCAAGGCGGACAATATATCTGTTTCATCCTTGGAGAAAAGACAGTTCTTCATTCGTCCATCTGCCGTAAGGCGCATCCTGTTGCAGGTGCTGCAAAACGGCGATGTCATGGTGCTAATTACTGCAAACGTACCTTGATGCCCCGGCACCATGTACTTTTTGGTAGTATCATTTGCCTCGTCTTTTAGCTTGATCCAACTATATTTGGTTTCAATCGTTGCCAAAATATCTTTTAATGTAAACACCTTTCTATCCATCCATTTATTACCCGTAAAAGGCATAAACTCAATAAACCGGATATGAACAGGCGTGTCTTTTGTCCATTCTATAAACTCGTTTATCTCTCCGTCGTTAATACCCTTCATCACTACCACATTCACTTTTACATGGATGTTGTTTTCCAGTAATAATTGAATGTTATCCCACACCCGCTTAAAGTTATTCCGTTTGGTAACCAACTGAAACTTATCTGCCTGTAGCGTATCCAAACTTACATTGATGGAGGTTATTCGTGCTTCTCGAATGGTATCCATAAACTCATGCAGCCGGACACCATTGGTGGTAAGGGACAATTTGATAGGGTAGGAGGACAGGTTTTTAATGATGGTATCTGCATCCTTGCGCACCAAGGGTTCGCCGCCGGTAAGCCTTATCTTATTGGTGCCAAGCTTGATAAAAGTGCTGG
Organism: Chitinophagaceae bacterium; assembly: GCA_025362915.1. Taxonomy (GTDB): domain Bacteria; phylum Bacteroidota; class Bacteroidia; order Chitinophagales; family Chitinophagaceae; genus Parasediminibacterium. Next base: position 7,564 of record JANYEU010000293.1, read on the forward strand.
CAATCTGGTTTATTTCTTCTGCCTGCATCAACTGCGACGATGGCATAAAACTATAATCGGCATCGGGCATACAGTAAAAACACCGTAGATTGCAATTATCCGTGAGAGAAATGCGCAAGTAATTGTGTATCCTATTGTGCGTATCTAAAATCATTAAAAATTACTTACTGCGTGAATGGCGAATGTATTTAATCAATTCCAAAGTTGCCTCTTAGTGCAAATTTAATTCCGGATTAACCAAACTACCAACCCTATAAGGGTTCAAACCCTTATAGGGATTCACTATGAGCAAAAAAACTTATTTATTCCCCCAGTCTCCAATATTTTCATTTTCCTTTTGGAATAAAAATTATGTTTGCAGGCATCTTTTTAGTGTGATACCATTGTTATGGAAGAGAAATCTGCGCCTAAGTCTGTCTTACTTTTCTGCCCTCAAGCACTTCAGCATTACCATGAAATAGTGCGGGTGTTGCATATAAAAAAAGAAAAAGGGATACCTAAGTTAGATGCTGTAGACCTCTCTAAAACAGTATTGCAAAAGCATTTTAAAGGCTTGCCAGCAATAGTTTATGAAGCCATGCTTTTTTTTAGCGACACCGAACTGGCAGAATGGGAGATAGAAACTTGGAATAACCTGTTTCATAAAAGAGGTACTCCTAGCGATGAGATTGGCAAGATTGCTCTGCTAAGAGGCTTGCATCAGCAGTTCGAAAATCTATTACCCTATATCTCTCTGTTTAAATGGTATCACCAAAAAACTTCTTATAAACGCAATGTTCAAACCTCACCCTGCGCTTTTAGCAGTTATCGTCCACAACTAAAATTCGATGTGGTTAAGCAACAAAAACGGCTAAAAGTGGAGGCGGTTATTGTTTTGAACGGGGCTGAATTTCTGTTTGAGTCATTTAATCAGTTCGATTTCTGGCTGGAGAGTAACAACGAATATTTTTTGTTGAGGTTTAAGGATTACCAAACATTGCAGTGGCTTATCTCGACAGAAATAAGGGAATATGAGCTTTCGCCTGCTTTGTTTAAAGAAAGGATATTGGCTGTATTGGAGGAGAATTATAAGGTTAATAGAAATGGTCATTTTATAGAAACGCACATCACTTCGCAGCCTATAAACAGGGTAATGCTTAGTGAGATTAGTGGTTCTTTTCTGATGCTTACGCCTCAATGGCTTTATGAAAACTTTTTGGTGGATGGTATTTGGAAAGAAACGAAAGAAGTAACCCAAGGGGGCGAAATATTTATTATCCATCGAAATAAGGAAACTGAAGAAGCTTTTGAGGCTTCGCTACGTCAGCTTCATCCCAATTTTAGCAAACAAAACAATGGATATTTTTATCTCTCGTTTGCCGATGCCCAAAAGAAAAGTTGGTTTTTGAAGATATATCACCAGATGCTCGATCAAAATATAGAGCTTGTGGGCATAGATATGTTGCAGCATTTTAGGTATTCGCCACACAAGGCCGTAACCGAAGTAACCATCATACAGCAACAACAGCAAACATTAACCCTGTCATTCTCTGTAAAGTTTGGGGCTGAGGATTTGGGCTTGTTATCTCTTCAGAAAATATTGTTGGCAGGGCAAAAAGCTATCCTTTTAAAAGATGGGAGTCTAGGTATTTTAAGCGACCAATGGATTCAGCAATATGGCTCTATCATTAAGCATGGCAGGATAAATAAAAAGGAAATTGAAGTGGCGCGATGGATGGCCATCAAGGCAACAACCAATGAAACGGGTGATGAGGACACTTTTCTAAAAACAAGCATCAACAAAGACTGGTGGCAAAAATGGTCCGATTGGCAACAGAAAGAAAATATTTCTATCTATTCATTGCCCCAAACCATTAAAGCTACATTGCGGCCATACCAACAAAAGGGGTTTGAATGGATGGCATTATTGGCAGAAGTGGGGGCTGGTTCTTGTCTGGCAGATGATATGGGGCTGGGTAAAACGTTGCAAACCATTTGCTTGTTGGCGCATCAACAGGCAATGAACCCTACTGATATAAGTATTATCATTTGCCCCGCCTCTCTTATTTACAACTGGGAACAGGAGCTGCAAAAGTTTACCCCACACTTTAAGGCAATAGTATATCATGGCAGCCAGCGCAGTTTTGATGCCATTGCCAAAGAAATGCCCCATATAATCATCACCACTTATGGAACGCTGCGGGCCGATGTGGAACAATTGGCACAAATAACTTTTGGCGTGGCAGTGGTGGATGAAAGCCATAACATCAAAAATCCGTCGGCATTAATTACGCGTGCCATCTCGCAGGTACATGCAAAAACCAGGGTGGCTCTAAGCGGCACACCCGTTATGAATAATACTTTCGATTTATATGCGCAGCTTAGCTTTTTGCTGCCAGGCATGTTTGGCAGCAGGGATTTCTTTAAAAAAGAATATGCCGATCCCATAGATTTTTATCAGGATGAAGGCAAAATAAAAGAGCTTCAAAAGATTACCGCACCGTTTGTACTTAGGCGTACAAAGGAACAGGTGGCGAAGGATTTACCCGAAAAAATGGAGAGCATCCTTTGGTGCAGAATGGGCATGGAACAAAAAAATGCGTACGATACTATCAAGGAAAAAGTGCGCAACAGTGTTTTTTTGGAGATAAAAGAAAAAGGATTTGGTAGTGGCAAGATGAGTGTTATTGCCGGCATGTTGAAGTTGCGCCAAGTTTGTAATTCCTGTTTATTGGTGAAGGATGAGGAGATAACGAGCAATGATTCTATAAAAACGGAGGTGCTGGTAGAAGAACTTACTAATATCATTGGCAGCCATAAGGTATTGGTCTTTTCTCAGTTTACGTCTATGCTCGATTTGTTAGAAGAGAGTTTTGGTGCCCATGATATTCCTTTTTTACGACTGGACGGCAGCACGCCTATTGATAAAAGGCAGGAGTTGGTAAATGAATTTCAGTCGGCAGAGACTGATGCCCGTGTTTTCCTGATAAGTTTGAAAGCAGGAAATGCAGGCTTGAATCTTACGGCAGCAGATTATGTGTTTCTTTTTGATCCATGGTGGAATACGGCAGTGCAGCAACAGGCCATTGATAGGGCACACAGGATTGGGCAAACACAACGGGTTTTTGCTTATCAAATGATTTGTAAGGGAACCATTGAGGAAAAGATCATTCAACTACAACAACGAAAGAAAAAGCTGGCAGAAGATTTAATAGGCGAAGAAGAGGGCTTCTTAAAATCATTGTCGGAAGAAGATGTGGCATTTTTGTTTAGTTAGCAGGTTGTTGCAATTATGGAAACAAGTACATGACACTTTGAGAAATATAAAAAGCAGCTACAAATTATAACTGCTTTTTATTTGATGACCTCATCAGTATTCAAAGCTAAAACCTTCTAATTCTTAGTCAATATTCAAGACAATTCTTTTATCCCAGCCACCTTATTGTAGAAAAACACAATCAGACTCGGTAACATCATTGCTATTTGTGCCAATAAATATTTTATAATTCCCAGGCTCAAAGACCCGTTTAAGGTTGTTGTTATAAAACTGGAGATCCTCGGTAGAAAGGGTAAAAGCCACTTCCTTACTATCCCCTTTTTTAATAAATACTTTCTGAAAATCTTTCAATTCTTTTACGGGTCTTGTAATAGAACCCATCATTTGGCGTGTGTATAGCTGCACCGTTTCCTCCCCATCATAGTTGCCCGTATTGGTTACGGTTACCTTTATTGTTAATTTTTCATTGGATTTTATCTCAGTCTTACTCAATGTTGGTTTGCTGTAATTAAAATTTGTATAGCTCAACCCGAAACCAAAAGGGAACAATGGTTCATTGGAAACATCAAGATAATCTGATTTGAACTTGGATGATTCATTGGGTATGTAGGGTCTGCCAGTATTTTTATGGTTGTAGTAAATGGGTACTTGCCCAACATTTTTAGGAAAAGTGATAGACAATTTACCAGAGGGGTTGTACTTTCCAAACAAAACATCGGCAATTGCATTGCCCGCTTCTTGCCCGGCGTGCCAAGTAACCAAAACGGCACTTGCTTCTGAAACTTCCTTTTCAATGGTCAATGGTCTGCCACACATTACTACCAACACCAAAGGCTTACCCAAATGTGCCAATGCTTCAATCATTTTTTGTTGACATTCAGGCAGCCCAATATCAGATCTGCTAGAAGATTCTCCACTCATATTTGCCGATTCGCCAACCACTGCAACGATCACATCTGCTTGTTGTGCTGCCTGAACGGCCTCCTGCAACAATACTTCCGGTGGCTTTCTATCTGTGGTTATTTCTTCTGCAAACACATTTGCTTTCTTGATGAAACCAGAATCATCTGAGATGTTGGCACCTTTTGCATAAACAATCTTTACAGAATTGCCCACATTGTTTTTAAGCCCTTCCAATACAGGAATGGCAAATTTGTAATTGCCACTTACCGACCAAGTACCCAACATATTCATTTTATCATTGGCAAGTGGCCCAATCAAGGCAATAGTGCCAGTTTGTTGAAGTGGGAGTGTCTGCTGCGCATTTTTTAGCAATACACAGGAATGTTCTGCCAAGGTTTTTGCCAAAGCTTTTTTATTTGGAGACAATACCTCTTTCGAAGCCCTGTCCGCATCTAAGTATTTATATGGATTTGCGAACAAACCCAATTTATACTTTGCTTCCAGAATACGGTGGCAAGCCAAATCTATATCTTTCAATGTAACCTTTCCTTCCTTTAAAGATTTTGACAGGGTTGTAAGGTATCCTTCCCCAACCATATCCATATCCATACCTGCCTTCAATGCCAAAGTAGATACCGTTTGTAGGTTTCCCATTCCATGTGCAGTCATCTCATTAACGGCAGTGTAATCAGAAACTACAAACCCCTTGAACCCCCATTGCTTGCGCAACAAATCCGTAAGCAGCCAATGGTTTCCTGTAGCTGGGAGTCCATTTATATCATTAAATGAACTCATTACGCTAGCACTGCCAGCATCTACAGCAGCCTTATAGGGTGGCAGATATTCATTGTACATTCTTACCGCACTCATATCTGTGGTATTGTATTCCCTGCCAGATTCAGCAGCACCATACAATGCAAAGTGCTTTACACAGGCCAGCACAGCGGTATTGTCAAAATGATTATTGTTCTGATACCCCTTTATCATTGCCTTTGCTACGAGAGAGCCAAGATAAGGATCTTCACCAGCACCCTCTGCAACCCTGCCCCAGCGAGGGTCTCGGGCAATATCTACCATTGGCGAAAACACCCAACTCAAACCATCCGCACTCGATTCAATAGCAGCAGCACGGGAACTAGCCTCAATCAATTTCATATCCCAACTACAGGATAAAGCCAATGGTATTGGAAAAGTGGTTTTGTATCCGTGTATCACATCCGAACCAAAAATGAGGGGAATATGTAGCCTGCTATCTTTTATTGCCAGTGTTTGGGCATTGCGTATCTTATCAACCCCAATCACCCCAAACATGCCGCCCACATTCCCATTTCTTATCTTATCTTCCACACCTTTACTTACTACAGAACCTGTTGGGATATCGGAACCTGGTGTAACTAAGTTTAACTGACCAATCTTTTCTTCCAATGTCATCTTACCCATTAGGCTGTCAATAAACACAGTCATTTTTTGTGAAGGAAGGTTTTGGGCAGATGCTACAAAGGTAATTATCAATGATAATAATACACAGGTATATGTTTTCATCGTTCTTTATTTTTAGTTTGTAAGTATAGCTTGCAACTGGAAGTCTAATTTGCGTAATCCTTTTTGTATTTCAGGGCAACTCATAAATAATTTCCATAACAGCCCCGTCCTATAGTTTTCTACCATTACAATTTCTGGTCCTTGGTCAATTGCCAAATATTTTTGCGGATACCAGTTGTCCTTTTCGCTAAAGGCATCATAAAAACCATAGCTGCCCCAAAGTTTTTTATTCATGTCCTCATACCAGTGCCGCAACGCTTTCAGAGATTGTTTTGGAGTGTAAGGTAATGCTGATAAGGCCGCCGTTGGGGAAATTACACCTAAGTCACTTGTGGAATCAGGTGCATGTGCGGCATATCCTACAGTAGAATAACTGGCCGTCAATCCCCAATTATTTTGTCCATAACCCTTGTTATTTTTAGGGTTGGCTACACACCATTTGTAATTTATCAAGGTCTGATTGGTGTTTTCTTCCCAATAGTTGGTGTATCTGTCTTTTAAGCCATGAGGATTTAATCCTAGGAATGAATATTGTGTCCAAAACAAGGGAATGCCATTAGGAAAGTCGCCTTGATATCGCAGTTTTAAGGGATAACCATAAGCCTGGTGTTCTTGTTTAATGCCACCATTGTTAGCCCATCCCTGATGAAAAACCGAAGAGTCAATTGAAAACGTAGGGGAGGACGCTGCCAATACATACATAATCATACATTCATTTACCCCATGAACAGGGAAGTTCATTTCCCATCCATAATCGGGGCTCCAATGCCAATACAAAACATTCTGCCCATGTTGAAACCAATTAAATTCTACAGCTTTCCATAGTTGGTCTATCTGTGTTGACAGTTCTTTTTCGGCTCTATTGCCATTTTTGAAATATTGTCTTGCACAAAGCAGACCTTGAATTAGATAAGAAGTTTCAACCAAATCTGCTCCATCATCTTTTCTACCAAAGGGTTTAGCCTTACCTGTTTCTCCATTCATCCAATGAGGCCAAGCACCATGAAAACGGTCGGAAGTCTCTAAGTAATGAACTATTTTTTTCATTCGTTGAAACCCTTGTTCCCTAGTAATAAATTTTCTTTCAATTCCTACTAATATTGCCATAATACCAAACCCGCTGCCTCCAATGGTCACTATGTTTTTATCATTTTCGGGATATATATCATCCATATTTATCCTTTCCCTTGCCATTCCACTTGTAGGTTCGGCTCCTTCCCAAAAGTATCGGAAGGTTTGTTTTTCAACAATATTCAACAATGCACTATCTGATATTTTTTTTTGTGCCATGGTTTGTTTGGAATATAAAAAGCCCAAAGTGATTAAAAATAATAAACAAGCAAATCGGTTCATTTTATTGAGTTTTATACGTGTTAATAATCTAGATGATTGTCAATTTCAATTTATTACTCTTAATTCCGTAGTCCATAGGTTAGAAATACGGGCTTTGGAACCCTAAGCTTTTCATACCATGCTTTATTTCGGGGCAACTCATAAATAAATTCCATAACAGGCCTGTCCTATAGTTTTCAATCATTACTATTTGAGGCCCCTGATCAATAGCCAAACAATCTGAATCGTACCAAATGCTGCTTAGGTTAAAAGCATCAATAAAACCATACTGACTCCATATCTTATCGCCTAACTTATAATAAAAGAAGCGGATTGCATCCATCGACTGCTTAGGTGTATAAGGAATGGAGGAAATGGCCGCAGTGGGAGCAATTACCCCAACATCGTTAGTAGGCGAACTTGCATTATACCCACTTTGAACATCACTGGCTGTCAGTCCCCAACAAGCATAACTATATCCGTTATAATGATTGGGATTATTAACACAATACGTAAAGTTGATAGTTGCATGAGCAGTATCCTGTGTCCAATAATTAGCGTAGTTATCTGTTAACCCGTATGGATTTATGCCAAGAAATGAATAATGGGCAAAGAATAGTGGACCTCCATAGTGTGGGCCAAGCGGAAGGGTGATGCCATAAAATGACCTCCCATTTTTCATGCCACCGTTCTGTGCCCAACCATTATCGTATACAGTTTTAGTTATTGCATTGCTATCAATAGGAGAGGAGGCCGCCAAAACATAGGTAATAAGGGCTTCATCCCAACCTCTTACCTGTACATTGATGGCCCAACCAAAATTGGGACTCCAGTTCCAGGTTAAAACGTTTTGGTTGTTTTGTCTGAACCAGTTCCATTCTACTCCATTATAAATATTATTGATAGCGGTTCTTAAATTTATTTCATGGGAATCTGTAGTGCTATTAAAAAATTGCCTTGCACAGAGTAGGCCTTGAATCATATAAGATGTTTCGACGAGGTCTGCACCGTTATCCTGTGTGCCAAATGGAATGGTTGCACCAGTTGAGCCATTAATCCAATGCGGAAAAACCCCATGATATCGAGTAACTTTATTAGTAAGAAAATTAACGATAGTGTCTATTCGAGATAATGCAGCAGCCCTGGTAATAAAATTTCTATTTACGGCGGCTAGCATACCCATGATGCCAAAACCACTTCCGCCTATTGTAACAACGTCTCCAGATGAAGTACGCTCTCTCGCCATACCACAAATTGGATGACCAAATTTCCAGAAATAATTAAAGGTTTGCTGTTGAACCAATGTAAGCAATGCACTATCGGATAGTAGGGGGAATTTGTCTGTTGAATCAATCGTAGTTACAAAATTCAGATTTACACTGTTTTGTAATGCTCCAAGATTTACTGATTTTAACCCGTAACTAATTTTAATAGAATAGGTAGTCAAAGGTTTTAAAGCAACAAGCGGCGCTAAAACAACTATGCTATCATTATTAATAAATGAATAGGCAACGTTAATTCCAAGCCCTGTTGTTTCGTTGATTGAAATAAGAGACCTTGCTGATGAACTATCAACTTTGTCAGAAAAGTAAAGTTTTATTAAAGGAGGTTTTGTTGAATTGTAAGAGACAGGGTTATTTACTGATTTATCGTTGATAGTTGCAAACAAATACTTAAATGCACCTACCGATTGACTGTCCCCACTTTTCTTACAGAAAGGGAATATAACTGAACAGAACAATAATATTAATATATGATTTTTGATCATCTTTCGTTTAATAAAAAGAGAGGTTGCAGTAACTTAATTGCAACCTCTTTTTGATATAAGGATTATCTTCCTGCAAGTTCTAACTGATAAAGAGATCCAATTTCAAGATCACTTAATGCTTTATTATAAACCCTTAATTCATCAATTGATCCTTTAAACAAACCTTGCCAAGTTTGTGTGGATGAACTGGTAAAGCCTGTAGCGGCATTGGGCCATCCTCCAATAAGTGCCATTGTAGCGGCAGGAATAGAAATGGCTCCAAGTCCAACTGCAGGTGTGCCATAACTCCTGGTTCTGAAATTATTATTTGAAACCCTTACTCCATTTGCATAAATATCAATATTAGATCCAGATGCATCATAACGCATTACATAGTGAACCCATTTGTTGGTACCATGAATTGTTTGAAAATCGGTACCCCTTACTCCGTAATCATTAATATTATCACCACCGTATCTAGTGCCACTTATATAAGTAGAAAAAGCACTGTGAAGAACCAATGTATCATCGGTTGTAGTAGGATGTGATGTTTCAACGTACATGTTTACTGGCCCTACATTCCAGTCAGTTTGTGCTGCAACTGGTTGTGTCAAAGCAAAAACTTCCGAAACAGTAGTACCATTATTATCAGTATTAATCCAAGCACTTACTGTTACACTTGGTATTACATTAGTTCCACTTAATGCAGCAATAGTTGGATATAGAAGATATCCTGAGTTTAGGCTTAATGCCTGACCTTTTACACCGGTAGTAAAACTAGCACCAGTAGATGATTTTGGTGCAGTACCTGATATGGTTTCGTTGTTGGTGCCATCAAAAGTCCAATGTGCAAGTAGGTTAGTAGAAGCAACATCATTCGATCCGTTATATCCATTAACTGGTGGCAATGAACTATCGCTCTTTTTACAAGAACTAATAAATAATCCCATGAATAATGTCATACTCATAAAGAAAGGGACAATCATTTTTAATCGTTTCATAATTTTCTATTTTAAAGTTTATATTTATTTTTAATTTGAAATAATGCATTTTGCATTAAAGCTGGGTGAAAAGCTTAAATTCTGGGGGAACTTCTTATATATCTGCTTAATATAGAGAGAAGCCATTCCCTTTTTAAAAGCTTATTTCTTTTTTTATTTTGTTGACTCATGAGTTTTCTTTTTAAAATATTAGTAACCTGGATTCTGTGTCAGTTTCCCTCCGCTTAATTGAATTTGTGTTGTTGGTATTGGTAATAACTCATTCTTTCCGGGAACAAAGCTCTTACCTGCTGCCTGCATGACTTGTGCTGCATTTTCTTGACGCACCAAGTCCCAGAACCTGTCATGTTCCAAAGCCAATTCCACATGGCGTTCCTGCCATATATCAGTGATTGTAACAACAGCTTTTGGTAATAACCCAGCCCTTTGCCTAATTAAATTCACATCAGTAATAGCTTGCCCTAACTGATTAATTCCCGGTTGAACAGCAGCCTCTGCATTCATTAATAATACATCAGCATAGCGTAGTATTTTTATATTCTGTGGTCTGTCCTTATCATCTGGATTAACAAATGATTCATTAGTAGAACTAGTATAAGCCTTGTAATTATAATATAAGTTCTGCACAGAATCAGAACTTGGAATACGGAATCCATCCCAAAGCACTGTTCCTTTATGAGTTCCTGAATTATCTACAAATATGATAGTTGCAGCCTTTCTCAAATCACCTGGCTCATATGAATTGATTAGACTTATGGAAGGATTACAAAAACCCCAGCCTAAATCGTTCCATCCTCCTAAACCTCCTACACGTGGTCCCTGGCTTACTGTATAGTTTGCTACTCCAAGATTACCATTATTAAAAGATCCAGTTTCGATTTCAAATATAGATTCAGCATTATTATCCCCTTTTTGCCTGAAGATAGAGAAGTAATCAGGCACCAAATGATAAACACCTGATTGAATGACAGTATTAGTGAGGTCAAATACTTTCTGCCATTGCTGTTGATACATATAAATTTTTGCCAGCATGGCTTCTGCAGCACCTTTTGTAGCATGCCCGGTATTTTTAAGCAATAAATGATTAATAGCATACTGCAGATCAACTTCAATACTATCATATACTGCTGCAATTGGAGACCTTGTTTTAAATACAGAATCATTAAATGCTTCACTGACAGATTGTGGTACTTTTAAAACCAAGGGAACAGCTCCATACATTCTCACCAGGTTAAAATAGAGATAGCCTCTCAAAAAGCGTACTTCAGCTATTAATTCATTCCTTGTTGCAGTATCAATTGCTGCATTTGCCAATGATTGCAGCGCTATATTGGCAGCCCCAATACTATTATAATGACCTGTCCATAAAGTTAAGGCAAACTCATTAGTTGGTGTAAGCGTAAACTCGTCAAATTGTCCTGCTGTGGAAGCCTGATCTGTAGCGTAACTTCCCTTATCTGCATCATCCGATATTATATCGGTTGCAGTTATAAATGCAAAACCATGAACATCTCCGTTACCAAATGCATCTCCCTGTAACAAACTGTTATAAACACCCGTTACCAATTTTTGTGCTAGCGCAGGATCTGTGACAGTTGATTCTCCTCCCTGTACAGGCACATTCAGAAAATTTTTATTACAGGATGAGATTATTATTATCTGAATAATAATAATCGAATAAATCAAAATCTTTTTTATCTGTAGCATTGTAATCTGTTTTAATCGTTTATTCAAATCCAATATTTACCCCTAAAGCAAATGTTCTCGTAGTAGGATATGTACTTAATTCAATACCAGAATTAAGGGGACCACCTGGCAATTCAGATGTAAACCCGCTATACTTCTTATTGGTAAATAAATTTTGGGATACAGCATATATTCTAGCAGTGGATAATTTGATTCTTTTAACAAGTTTCTCAGGAAGATTATACCCGATTGTTAGGTTATTTAGCCGAATGAATGAACCCGATTCTATAAAATAGTTTGAAGCAAGTAAGTTGCCAGTATTAGGGCCCGGTTGTGTTTGGGAATGATTAGAAGGAGTCCATCTATTATATACCAAAGCAGATTCTATATTATCCGTACCAGCAACCCTTACGGCTCTTTTGCCATTATAGACCTGATTGCCGGCATTCCCATATATATCAAAACTGAAATCCCAATTCTTATAAGTTATTCCCCCATTTATTCCATAATACGCTACAGGTTGATAAGAACCCGCATATTGATTGTCATTATAATCAATAACCCCATCCCCATTGGCATCCAAGTATTTGAAATCACCAGGTTGTGCTGATGGTTGTATAACCCTACCGGCTTTATTGGTATAAGATGTAACATCTGCATCTGTATTAAATACCCCGATTACTTTTAATACGTAAAAGCTTCCTATGGGATGACCAACATTGGTATAGGTCACAAAGCCCTGACTACCACCTATACTGCCACCAAGTATTGGGGTTCCTCCATTTAATGAACTCACATTGTTTTTATTGAATGTTGTATTGCCTCCAATAAAATAAGTCATATTTTTATTGATTCTGTCTTTCCATGTCAGTTGAATTTCCCATCCATTATTTTGTATGGTTGCTGCATTTGTAAGGATCTGATGGTCTTCATCATAAATAGTTCCCGGAAGAGGTAAATCAATTAAAGCATTTGCCACCTTTTTATTATAATAATTAATCTCTCCAGTTAATTTTGATTTCAAAAACGAGAACTCAAGACCCCCGTCAAATTCTTCAGTCTCCTCCCAAGTGATATTAGGGTCCTTAAACTGTGTAATCCTGCTTCCATTTATTACGCCTGATGAACCTGCACCATAAAAAGGGTAAGCAAGATTTGTGGATACTGTAGTTGTAAAAGCATCTGTAGGTATCTGATCATTACCTACCTTGCCCCAACTTGCCCTGAATTTGAGGTAATTGAAGATATGTTGGTTATCCATGAAAGGCTCCTTGCTGATTACCCATGCGGCACCTAAAGATGGATACATTTTGTATCTGTTTTGTGAAGGTAAACGCGAACTTCCATCATCCCTTAATGTAGCTGTCAGTAAATACCTATCGTTATAATTGTAGTTTAACCTTCCCAAATAAGAATTCCTTGCCCAAGCGTCTCCTCCTCCTTCATTTTTTGAAGTAGATGCATCTCCATCTGAAATATACCAAAGACTTGGATCGGCAGGTACATCCAATCGTGTACCGCTCATATAAGAAGATTGGAACTTTTCGGATGTAGTACCAATCATTAAACTGAAATTATGTTTATCAATCCTTTTGGTGAAGGTTAATATATTATCCCATACCCATTTAAAATTCTTGGTATCCTTAATAGTTAAACCACTGTGATTATTTAATTGATTACCCCCAGCAATGAGGAAGGTAGAGGTATCTGAATTAAACTTATAATTATAAGATCTGGCGCCTACATCATACCAATCCAATCCTACACTCGATCTGAATGTTATCCATTTAATCGGTTTGATTTCCAGATAAGCATTACCCTGCATACGATTTGTATTCACCTTTATACTGTTATCGCTTATATCCAATAATGGGTTTCCCACATTTTGATAAGCCGAAGTATTTCCATATTTACCTTTAACTATGGATGGTATAATTGGAGCTGCCCTATAGGCATCATTATAAACAGAACCTATATTTCCATCTTCGTCTATATTTATGTTGTTGAAGCCGTTTTGATTAATACCATTACTATATGATGCCTGTACGCCAAATTTCGCACTGTTGCTTATCTTAAATTCATTATTTGAACGTAGTGTAATCCTTTTAAAATTATTCTTAATAACGATACCATCATCATTTAAATAACTGGCACTAAAGAAGTTCAATACTTTTTCATTTCCCCCAGAAATTGAAATATTATGTGTTTGTTCCCACGCGGTCCTCAAAATGGTATTATACCAGTCGGTAGATGATTGAGAGGCGGGCGGTATCTGCCCTGTTGAAGCTTGGTAATAATTATCATATTCTGCTGCATTGGCCATCTGTACCAGATTGGCAGCCTGGCGGATACCAATATTATTGCTATAATTTATTTTCAATGTTCCAGCCACCCCCTTCTTTGTAGTAATTATCACCACACCATTTGCACCCCTCGATCCATAGATGGCTGTTGCAGATGCATCTTTCAGAATGGTCATATCCACAATATCACTTGTATTAATATTGGTTATATCATCTGTCAATATACCATCCACCACGTACAAAGCATGTGTTCCGCCTAATAATGTTCCTGTACCCCTTACCCTTATTTCAGGCGTGGATCCTGGGGCACTGCTACTGATAATCTGAACACCCGCCGCTTTGCCCTGTACAGCTTCTAATGGGGTCATAACCACTTGTTTGCTTAGTTCTGCCCCGCTTATAGTAGAAGTGGAACCTGTTATGTCCTTCTTTCTTTGTGTGCCATAACCCACTACCACCACCTGATCCAATACCTGTTCAGAGCCTTTTAGGATAACAGTCAATTCTTTTCTTCCTTCTATGGCAATCTCAGTAGGCATATAGCCGGCACTGCTAATTTGTAGTGTGTCATTTTCTCCTGCAAGTATTGAAAAATTACCTTTGGCATCAGCTATTACCGCCTTATTTACCCCCTTTATATTTATGGTGGCATAAGAAACTGGCTCTCCTTTGGAATCTGTAACAATCCCTATCACCCTGCTATTACCTACATTTACTTTAGAAGATAGTACTATCAGGTTTCTATTGTACAGTTTATAGGTAATACTGGTGCCTTCAAAAATCCTGTTTAAAACATCCATTACAGGGGCATTATGAACATCTATATTTATCGTGTGGTTATCTAATGCAATTGCATCATCATTATATAGAAAGCGGCAATCTGTTTTGCTTTCAATTTCTGACAATACCTTTTTCAACTCTACATTGGTCAGCTTAAGTGTTATTGTAGTATGGGAAAAGCCTTTGGCAGATGCCTGAACCATGGAAAGCAACAAGATAATGACGATTAATTTGGTGTAAATCAATGTTTTGAAAACGATTTGAATCGTCCGGTCGTTAGAAATTTTATTTTTTTTCATATATCTGTTATCTAGGTTAATTAAATAAGAAACAGTTGATTTAACCGATAGGTTTAAGTGAACCCTTTTTCGTTACAAGCATGGTGATGAAAGGTTCTTTTTTCTTCTATTGTTTTATTTTACTATGTTTCCATCTATTATGTTTGTTTTTTAGTAGTTATTATAATGCTATTATTCATATTCGTAACGTATGTAAATGGTGTTGTCAGTTGCAATGCCGACAATGCCTGATTAATAGTCTCTCCATTAAAAGCACCCGTGAAATGGATATGTTTTAATTTGTCATCTACAATAACAATCCTTATGCCATACCATCTTTCCATTTTCAAGGCAATCTCTTCAAAGGTTTCCCCCTGAAAAACAAGCTTGTCATTAACCCAAGATGTTTCTACCACAGAATTGTCTTTTGTTAAATAATTTACATGCCCAATAGCTACCAATGGTTCTATCTCGGCAGAATCTGTTCTTTTATTTTTGTTATTGTTAGAAACCGTTTTTGCATTAGCAGTGGCGTCGTCAATCAGCGTAAGTTTTTCGGCTGGCTTGAGGTATATTTTTTCTTTTGGGCGATTCTTCAAACTTATTTCAATGCTTCCATTTATCAAGCTTGTAACCGATTTCTTTTCATTAGAATAGCACCTTACGTTGAAGACAGTTCCCAAATCGGTGATGTCCATTTTGTCTGTATGGATGATGAAAGGCTTTTCTGCATTGTGCCTAACTTCAAAAAAGGCCTCTCCCGAAAGATATACTTCCCTTGTTTTAAGGTCGTATTTGTTATCATAAGTCAACTTGCTGCCTGCATTTACCCAGACCTTTGTTCCGTCAGGAAAGATGAAAGTGGTCTTGTTGCCATCCTTGGTAATTATATTGTACGATTTAACTTCGCCTAACGACTGTTTTGTATTGAAATAAAAAAAGAAACTACCTGCTATGAGGCAAGCCCCCAGCACCGACAAGGCGCTGAACATAACTTTTTTGTAACTGATGCCATACCAGCTTCTGTCTTTTATAAGCGTATTGTCTTCCAACACAAATGAACTTTCGTCATCAGTATTAAACCCACTCATATTAATTCCCTTTTCTTCCATTTTATGAAGCAACATCTTGTATTGATGTTCACTGTACTGCTTATTTTCATTTGGTTGAAAGTTCCAAATTTCTTCTATGATTTCTAGTTTATAGGTGGTGGCGCTATCTTGCAATAGTAGTAATTGCAATTCATTGAGTTCTGCTTCTGTAGCCTCGCTAGATAATTTTAATGATATCAATGTCCATATTCTTTCCATGGCGCAAATGCAATTATAGTGGTATGGACACTTTAATGAAAGGAATCTACTAAAAGAAATCTTCTTTTTTTATAAATTATTTTTGTATCTCTTTTCCAGATTGAAGTTGATAGTGGCTGCAATTCTTTTTATGGCAATTGCCATCTGGGAATCTATTGTTTTGATGGAGATATTGAGCAGGTGTGCTATTTCATTATACTTTAATCCATCTTCTTTTGCCAGTTTAAAAATCAGTTTGCACTTTGCGGGCAACATGGAAATGGCACTGTTAATTTTATTGATTAGCTCGGTACTGATCAATATTTGCTCGGGTGTATAGGTTGCGGAAGACAAATCGATATTCATATCATCAATCGAAATGACATTTTTTCTGAAATGTCTTTTTAAGTAATTCAGTGCGGTATTTTTTGTACTCACATACAGGTAAAGTTTAAAATTTACGATATCTTTCAATCTTTCCCTTCGTTCCCATACCTTGATAAATACATCCGAAACTATTTCTTCAGACAACTCCTTGTTTTTGATGATTGATTGTGCAAACGGGAGCAGCTTTGGCAAGAATGCTACATATAATTGTGAAAAGGCACTGGCATCATTGTCAGAAATTACCTTTTGATGAAGGTGTAATATTTCTTTTTCGGCGAGCATTGTAGTATGATATTGATGTACAAATATACTTTTTATAGTGAAATTGTTTATTAATTTTTTATCCTCATGGCAACTAAATGGTTATTAAGGGGGCTCGTTATTTCATCAATAAAATGTTTTGTGTAAATTTTATGTTGTAGTAGTATCACCCGTTTCTGCCGCAGGTTCAGCAACTGTTTCTATAACAGGTGCTACCAACAATACACTAGCTGCCGTAGCTGCCTTTGCATCTTTTTTCGCCTTCTTTTTGGCAGCAATGATTGCTTTTTCGTCAGCAATTACTTGGGCTATTGTAGCTTTTACAGCTTCTTTCTGCTCGGCAGTCATTATGCCGGGAACAAGCGAAACATTAAAAGTATTTGTTACCCCCCTAACAATTTCCATTGGCAATATTTGGGTAATGTAACCAACCTTCGCAATTGTTCCAGTAGTAAAACCCGCAGACACTTTTACGTATTTAATGACACCATATATATTACTAATCAGTACTTCCTTCGATTTTGTCAACGTACTCTCCGCACCCTGCACCACAGAACCGTCGCTTGCGTCAGTAACATTAATCACCGCAGGCGTATGACGCACCGTAATAGCTCCCATTTTGCAAGCTTTCATAATGCCATCATAAAAAACAGGTTGTGTCTTTTTGTAAAACTTCACCAGTTCTTTAATGGTAGCCACATCGCTACTGGTTAGTTTCATAGCGGTATTAAATGTCTTTGTCAATACAGGGCTATTGTTATTTACCAAAGAGCTTGATCCCTTTGTGATACTGTACGTGAAAATGAAAAAGGGCAAAAGACTTCGGTTTCTCAACCTCCTGCTATTATCCTTTTACTTATAACGCACTATCTGCCCTTCTGCCTAATTTGTTCATAAAACTGTTTGCTACCCTCTGCCAGATAAGCTTTGATTTGCTCGAAGCTCATACCTGACATCTCCAAAAATATTTTTTCTTTTATTTCCCTAAAGGTACTTACTGTGTCAAACTCCTTTTCTTTTGTTTTATTAATCTTCATTTTGTAATACTTCTTTTGGTGAACGAATTTCCAATGCAATATAATTACTCCGGATATTAATGGAGTTGTAGAGCCTCTGATTCTATATACATTTACAATGTGCTTAAGTTCCAACTTACCAGAAAGGGTAAAGCAATAGCTTCTTGAAAAACAAGCTTGTATCTATCCTGAAATGATTGCTGGGTAAGTTTTTTAAATAGTTCTCCACATTGTGGATAAGCCTCTTTTTAGTGTGTAGTTATTAGTTTATGTTCGCAGACACGAAAAGAATTGGTATGCGTTTAAAGAGTCTGGAAATAAAGGGTTTTAAAAGCTTCGCTGATAAGACATTGCTCAGTTTCGACGAGGGCATCACGGGCATTATTGGTCCGAACGGCTGTGGCAAAAGCAATATCATTGATAGTATCCGCTGGGTGATTGGCGAACAAAAAATAAGTGCATTGCGCAGCGAAAACCAAAGTGCCTTGGTGTTTAACGGCTCTAAAAACAGGAGTGCCAGCGGTCTTGCCGAAGTGAGCCTTACCTTTGAAAACACCCGAAACCTACTCCCTACCGAATTTAGTACCGTTACCGTTACCCGTCGTTTCTTTAAAAATGGGGATAGTGAATATAGGCTGAATGATGTGAGCTGCCGCCTGAAAGACATTCATAACCTGTTTTTGGATACGGGTATCAGCACCGATAGTTATGCCATCATCGAACTAGGCATGGTGGACGACATTATCCGCGACAAGGAAAATAGCCGTAGAAGGATGCTGGAACAAGCGGCGGGCATCACCATGTATAAAACAAGAAAGAAGGAAGCTAAAAGCAAGCTGGATGCTACCGAACAGGATTTGGCGCGCATAGAGGATTTGTTGTTTGAGATAAATAACCAGTTAAAGACACTTGAAAATCAGGCAAAAAAGGCAGAGAAATACCTTGAATTAAAAAAAGAATACAAGGAAGTTGCCGTAGAATTGGCAAAAGCCGCCTTGAAAGGGTTCAACATTACCTACAAGCAACTGAATGAACAACAAGAAACGGAGGTAGATAAAAAGATAAGACTAGAGGCGGAAATTGCGAACGAAGAGGCATCCATTGAGCAAGAAAAGCTTGGTTTTATAGAGCAGGAAAGGGCATTGCACAGCAAACAATCTGCCTTTAATGAGTTGCTACAATCGCTAAGGGGTAAGGAAAATGAGAAGAACCTTGCAGCGCAGAAACTGAAATACCTAAAGGAAAAAGAAACCGGACTGAAAGACTTTTTGGCAAAGGCCGAAAGTCAGTTGAAGAACTTGGGAGACAGCATCCAATTTACGCAGGTACACGTGAATACCGAAAGTTCGCTAATGCAAGAGTTGCAGTTTACAGTGGCGGCATCTAAGCAGGCAATAGATGAAAAAAGAGAAATATTTGATGATAAAAGAAGCGGACTGGATACACTGAGAGGCGAATACCAAAGCATACAGCGCAATCAGTTTGATGCCGAAAAGCGTGTGGCCATTGCCGATACTTCTATCAATAACATACAGCGTTCGTCGGTTCAGTTGCAGGATGAACAGCAGAACAGAAACTCTACCTTAAAGCAATTGGAGGCAGAATTGAAAGACAAAGAAGAATTGCAGGCCGAAAAGCGAGATGAATTGCAAGCGCTGCAAACTGCTCACGAAACAGCCAAGCAAAATATTTTCAACTCGCAACAAGCGTTAGAGGTTTTCAGGAATAAGCTGGCTGAAGAAACAAGAAAATTGGATAGCAAACGCAATGAATATGCGTTGTTGAAGAGTTTGGTAGATTCGATGGAAGGTTATCCAGAGAGCATCAAATTCTTGCACAAGAACCCAAATTGGAATCATACTGCGCCCATATTATCGGATATTATTTACGTTAACGAAAGTTACCGGACTGCTGTAGAGCAAGTGTTGGAGCCATACCTTAATTATTATGTGGTAAATAATTTGGCAGAGGGGATGCAGGCCATTCAACTGCTGGATGCAAATAAAAAAGGGAAGGCAAATTTCTTTTTGTTGGATAAGATTGTGGCGGTTTCCAACACATCTACTCAGCCCAAGCATACCATCCAAGCATTGGACGTGATAGAAGTGGATGAACAATTTAAAAATTTGGCTGCGCACCTATTGGGCAATGTGTATATAGCTGAAAACGAGGCCGCTTTTGCACAGGAAAACACCAACTGCATCGTTCTTGAAAAGTCTGGAAAGTATGTTCAGGGGCAATACACCCTTACCGGTGGTAGCGTTGGATTGTTTGAAGGAAAGAAGATTGGCCGCGCCAAAAACCTAGAAAAACTAAGCGAGGAAATTGCACAACAGGATGCAATTGTAGTTTCGTTGCGGACGGAGATCAGGACATTGCATGAGCAAGTGCTTGTGTTTAACCAGCAGTTGAAAGAGACGGCCATCAAGCAAACGGAGAACGAGATAAACCAGTTGACCAACCAGGTATTTGCTGCGAAGAATAAGATTGAAAATACGTTGGCTGCGCAAACTACGGCACAACAACGTTTGGAAGACCTGCAACAAAGGTTGGAAGACGAACAGGAAGCCATTGCCACCACAAGGGAAAGCTTGGAAAGCCTTAATAAGAAATTGCAGCAGATAGCTACTGATTTGCAATTGGTAGAAGGCGACTATAAGCTGGCAGAAAGGGATTATCAAACGGCTTCTGCACAGTATAATGAGAATAATTTGAGTTTGACACGTCAGCAGAGTAAAATAAATGCCCTGCAACAGGAACTTACCTTTAAGCAAAAGCAACTGAGCGAACTGCATATACAGATCGATTCCAACACATCTCAATTGGGTGAGGCTGCTGACAACATTTTGGAAGGAGAAAAGGGTTTATTGGCAAGCGAAGAAGCCTTACTTCAATTACTGAAAAGCAAGGACGAAGAGGAAAAGAAACTGAACGAAGCCGACCAAGCTTATTATAACCTGCGGAATGCCTTGCAAACAAAGGAAAGTGAGCTGCGCACCAAGATTAAGAGCAAGGAAATGCTGGATGGCGTGCTGAACAACCTAAAGGATAAACTGAACGAACTGAAACTGCAGCTTGCAGGCATGAAAGAACGCTTGCATGTTGAGTTTAAGATAGATTTGGACAAGGTATTACAGGAACAACGCATTACTGACGCTCCTTTAGAAGATCTTCAAGCGAATAGCGACCGACTGAAAAGGCGTATGGAAAATATGGGCGAGATAAACCCTACCGCCATTGAGGCTTATACCGAAATGAAGAAAAGGTATGACTTTATTTTAGAGCAAAAGAATGATTTGGTGACGGCAAAAGATAGCCTGATGCAGACCATTCAGGAAGTGGAAGCCACTGCCAACCAACAGTTTTTGGATACGTTTAATGCGGTAAGGGAAAACTTCCAGAAGGTGTTTAAGGCTTTGTTTACGGAAGAAGATACGGCTGATATGGTACTTGTGAACCCAGAAAACCTGGCAGAAACTGGGATAGAAATCATTGCAAAACCCAAAGGCAAGCGTCCATCTTCCATCACACAGTTGAGCGGTGGTGAGAAAACGTTGACTGCTACAGCCTTGCTGTTTGCCATTTACCTGATAAAACCCGCTCCGTTCTGTATCCTTGATGAGGTTGATGCTCCATTGGATGATGCCAACGTAGGCAAGTTTACACAGATGATCAAGAAGTTCAGCGATAAATCACAATTTATCATCGTTACCCACAACAAGCAAACGATGAGTGCGGTGGATGTGATTTATGGCGTTACAATGCAGGAAGCAGGGGTAAGCAAACTGGTGCCAGTAGATTTTAGAAGCTTGAATTAACCCTCTTTCCATAAAGGTTCTATTATGTATAAAACCATCACTTTAATATATATTGCACTCTATGGCTGTTTTGTGTTGTTTGCACGGCAGCCCGATTGTTTTGATGGGGAGGTTACGAATGCGACCATTCGTATGGTAAAAGATTCTGCTACCAATGCCTTAAAACCCGTTGCTACCTTTTCGGTTGGGGCAAATAAATATGTTGTTGCTACCATTTATCCCTTGCGTTTTGTAAAAGAAGGTGATGCTTTGAAGGTTATTTATGAATCTTCAAACCCGAAGAAAGCGGTGGTTTATAGTGTATGGGGATATTGGATCTTGTGGGATGAATTGCTTGTTTCTTCTGTTATTTACCTTGTACTTTTTCAGGTGGCGGTTGGCATTACGAGTAATCCTACACCAGAAGCATTGATGGAACAGTTGGAATATAAATCTAAGCCCAAAACGAGATATACGGAGTAGAGAAGTTTTTTACCACAAAGGATACAAAGGTGTTCACAAGGAAACACATGGATTGAAAAACAATCGCTATACCATAAGTATATCTCCATAAAACTTTGTGTGCCTTGTGTTTCTTTGCCTTGTGTTCTTGGTGGTTAAAAACAAAGAATACATTCATTTCAAATCAAACATTACTTTTATCGCATCAAATTAATTTATTGCCATTATGAATTTAAAGAAGAGCATTTTATTTAATACATCATTAATTCTTAGTATTATGGTTTCAGCGCAAACTGTCATTCCGTTATATAAAGGTGCCATCCCCAATTCAAAACCGTGTAGTGTGGTAGAATCTTCAGCAACTGGAGGCAGGGTAAGTGGCGTTACTGTGCCTGTTTTATATGTATTTCTGCCCGAGAAAAGGGATAGTGCCAATGGTGCCGTTATTATTTGCCCTGGTGGCGGCTACACCCGTTTGTCTATAGGTCATGAAGGATATGAGTTTGCCAAGGAATTTAATAAAAGGGGCATTACTGCATTTGTGTTAAAGTATAGGCTATCGATTGATGCTGCCTGTGTAGAAAATACCGAAACTGTTGCCTTGATGGATGCGCAGCAAGCTATCAAGATAGTACGGGATAGGGCTGCAGAGTTTAATATAAATCCTGATAATGTGGGTATTATGGGCTTTTCTGCAGGTGGTCACCTAGCTTCTACTTTAGGAACACACTTTGTGACTAGCTTGATTCCTAATGCTGAAAATACTAATCTTCGTCCCAACTTTCTGGTGTTAGGATACCCGGTAATCAGTTTTACGGATAGCCTTGCCCACAAAGGAAGCAGGGATAATATGCTGGGCAAGAACGCTTCTATAGAAAAGATAATCCTATATAGCAGTGAGTTGCAGGTTACGCCACAAACACCACCTGCTTTTTTGATTCATGCTGCCGACGATAAGACTGTCAAGGTAGAAAACAGTATAGAGTTTTTCCTTGCCTTGAAAAGAAATAAGGTGCCTGCGGAGATACATATCCTTCAAAAAGGTGG
>JANYEU010000309.1 GCA_025362915.1 Chitinophagaceae bacterium
GGAAAAACCAATCTAGGGGTTCCTTGTGCATATTGAGGGTTACTTGGATCATAGTTGATATCCAGTTGTTTTTTACAACTTGCAATTCCAAAGATTGTTAAAAATAAACAACCCTTAATTATATTATCGTGTATTAAATTCCTCAATTTCATATTATATTATTTTAAAAGTTTACTTTTAATATTATCCCATAGCTTTTGGTAAGTGGTGTGCTGGAATACTCTCCAAGCAACCCTTTTAAATCATTACCTAAGTTAGTGGCTTCTGGATCTACAAATACATTTGACTGTGGAGTCCATAGAAGAAAATTACGTCCATAAACACCCACTGTCGCACCTCCTGCTTTTATTTTAGAAGTCCACTTTACTGGCAGGTTATAAGACAGGTTTATATCCCTCAACTTTAAAAAAGACCTGTCTATAATCCTCATCAAATCAGCCCCCCCAGAAAAGCTACTTCCCTCTCCATAATAATTGTAGGTTCGGTCAGATTCATTCAAGGTACCACCAGGTGTTATACTAGGCGTTCCGATATACGTTTTGTTAGGTGTATAGCTGGTCTTTCCATTTGCATCGGTAGATGCAACTACAGAATTTGGAATTATGAATGGTTTACGGTCATTGTACGTTGTGGCAATACTATTACCTACAAACAATGATAAATCCGCAGTATTACTATACATCACACCTCCATATCGATAATCTAGTGAAAAGTTCAACGAGAAATCCTTATAGGTAAAGGTATTTGTCAATCCCATTGTATAATCATATAACCCACTACCCATATATCCTTTTACCATTCCAAATTTATCCAAATGAGTTTGATTCGGCAACGACTGCCCACTTACCGGATTTACCACTATTTGCCCTGATGGTGTTTTTTGGGGCACTATAGTGTAGATGGATGCAACTGTTTTTCCTACCACGGCACGTAACTCCACATCTGATGCTACATTAGGTCCTACTAAAGGGTTTTGAGATGTGGCCCCATTTAAATTTTCTACCTTATTCCAATCTCTACTAAATATATAAGTCAGATTCCAAGTAAAATTTTTAAATTCAATAGGTATCAGATTCAAAGATAATTCTATCCCCTTGTTACTAATAAGCCCTAAATTTTCTATTAAAGCCCCATAACCAGTAGAAGGCGCAATGGATACAGCTAAAATTTGTCCTTTTGTTTCTTTATCGTACAAGGTCACATCCAAACCAATCCTGTCCTTGAAAAACTTGGCTTCTGTACCAAACTCAAACTCATCTGTAAAGATGGGAGTCAACTTAGGGTTGCCAATTGTATTACTCACCCCAAATCCGCTGGTGCCATTGAAAGGGAATGTTAATGAACCTAAAGGAAGACCTATTAAGCCTGATGTCAATATATTATTTACGTCATACGCTGGGGCATCGGTACCTGTCCGTCCATAAGCAGTCCTAAATTTAAGGAAGGAAACTGTTCGAGAATCAAATAACTTTGATGCAACCCATGATAGGTTAGCTCCTGGATAAAAAATTGCATTTTTTGCAATAGGCAATGAAGAAGACCAGTCATTTCTCAAGTTTCCTGTCAAGAACAATTGATCCTTAAACCCTATACTAACCTGACCATAAACTCCCAATCGTAACTTCTCAGCACTACCATCGCTTGTTACAGGAGGTTTACTGGTATTGCTAAGGTTAAAAAAACCAGGTATTACCAAATTTGTCACACTTGTAAACTCGCCTTTTGAAGATGTTTTATAGAAATTTCCACCAACCAACGCGTCCAAGCTGAAATCCTTATTCAATTGCGTATTATATTTAAAGATAAGGTCAGCATTTATTGTAGCCGCATAATCAGACCCTTGCCCTACTTCTCCTATATCTGCTGTTCTCGGAAACCCTTCAGGATTAGTAGCGAATTTACCATTCCAAGTTCCATCAGCCGCAGCAGCAGGCTGCTTCCATATAAAGGTACGAGCATTGGCAAAATCTGCACCCAATCTAAATTCCGTATTAAAGTGAGGGGTAAACTTATACCCTAAATCTAGATTTCCAAAAAAACGATCCAAGTTCTGCCTATTCCCATTTTCATACAAGGCAAAGTAGGGGTTTTCGGCATAAGGAGTAAAATAGTTATTGATATTAAAGAATTTATTCTTATAGTCTTTAAAATCAGTGATAGGAAGATCAACTGGAATTTCTAATAGTGATTGATAAACACCTCCTCCGCTTGCACTCGCCTGACCCGTGCTAGGAACATCCAAGCGTTGGTTTACATAATTGAACGATGTATTAATAGTAAATTTATCGAAAGTACTATTAGTCCTCAACGAGAAATTATTCCTTACCTGATAATTGGCATCATTTGGAACGATACCATTACTGGCAATATTTCCGTAAGAAAAATAAAACTTGGTTGCTTCATTACCTCCTGAAAGGGAAAGGGAATTGTTATATTCACTACCCGTTTGGAAAAAGTTCCTTAGGTTATTTTTGATGGGCGAGAATGGCTTTTCCAATTGAGAGTTGTCTACAATTGAACCCCATAACCTTTGCTTTCCATCTAATTTAGGTCCCCAACTGCCATTCTCATCTGATACAAATATGCCACCCCATCCCTGTCCAAACTCATTTTGATAGTCAGGTAATTTACCAACCTTACTAAAATTTGCAGAACCGCTATACTCAATCTTTATTTTTCCTGCCTTTCCTTTCTTCGTGGTTATCATTATGGCACCGTTCTTTGCTAAGCCCCCATATAATGAGGCGGCGGCAGTACCTTTTAATACCGTAATACTTTCTATGTCATTGGGATTAACATTATTCATACCATTTCCGAAATCAATACCGTCAGTTACACCATTCAAATGGCTAGCTGACCCATCGTTTGCAGCATTTTGAAACTGACCATCAGTTAACGGAACACCATCTATTACATATAAAGGCTGATTGCTTCCTCCCGATATTATACCATAACCACGTAAAATAACCTTTGTTGAAGAACCAGGCCCACCAGTATTAGAAATATCTGCTCCAGCAATTTTACCTTCCAACCCATCTAAAGCACCAGATACACCATTTTTGTTAATTGTAGCCGTGCTAAAGGTAGTAGTAGCATATCCTAGTTTTATCTTACTCTGGGATTGCCCTATGGCTGTAACTACAACCTCATTCATCGTTGCATCGGCATTCTCTAGAATTACACTCAACATCGTCTGACTTGAAACCTTGATTTGTTTTGCTGCGTGTCCAATAGAGGATATTAATAAAACATCCCCAGCCTTGACGTTAATCTTAAAACTACCATCCGCATCTGTAGCAATACCCTCTGACCGCCCTTTTACTTTTACTGAAGCCCCTTCAATTGGCTTACCATCCTTGTCCGTAACTTTCCCTGATATGGGCTTTAACTGTGCAATGGCCGCCGCAGATAAGCCCACAACCATAACCATAAATAGTAGGATTTTCTTCATGTTCATTATAATTTAGGAAGGCAAAATACTACTTTTCATTTAAACGTTAATTAAATATTAATTAAATGTTAGCTTTTGGCCATCAATTTTAACATTTAAACTAACAAAATCAAAATATTTTCCATTTTAGTTAATCTGTTGACAAAAAAAAAGAAAAAAATCCATGTTTTAGAAGCTTTTAGGACAGCAAAAAAGTAGCATAAATTCATAGTTAAAATGCCCCTAACTACAAAGACTAATATTTTACTTAACCAATTCTGCATAATCAGCACTTTACCTAGTTAATTTTTTAAATTATACAGAAGTTACTATACATTCAAAATATAAAATTCTTCTTTAAGGCAATTCTAATATTTGTCCAACTACCATTTGATATCAAATGTGTGAGTCAATAATTTACCTTTGCCTCCATGATACTATTAGACGGAAAAGTAACATCTGCAGCAGTAAAAGAAAATATTAAAAAAGAGACCTTACTTTTAATAGATGCCTACAAGAGGGTACCGCATTTGGCGGCCATACTTGTGGGGAATAATGGTGCAAGCGAAACCTATGTAGCCAGTAAAGTAAAAAACTGCGAAGAGGTGGGTTTTAAATCTTCACTTATTCGCTTTGATGTAGACATCGCTGAGCAAATCCTTTTAGATAAAATAATAGAATTGAATAATGATTTGTCAGTTGATGGCATATTGGTTCAACTGCCACTACCTAAGCACATCAGCGAAGGCAAAGTAATAGAAACTATTAATGCTGCTAAAGATGTAGATGGATTCCATCCTATTAATGCAGGTAAACTGGTGCAAGGGCTTCCTTCCTTTGTTCCCGCCACCCCTTATGGCGTTATGCTAATGCTAGAACATTATAATATTCAAACTAAAGGAAAGCACGCTGTGGTAATTGGTCGTAGTAATATTGTAGGCAGACCCATGAGTATATTATTGAGCAGTAATCTTCCTTATGGTAATTGTACCGTTACCATCTGTCATTCGCATACACCAAACCTAAAAGAGATTTGTTTGCAAGCAGATATACTTATTGCTGCATTGGGTAAGCCAGGATTTGTAAAACAAGACATGGTAAAAGACGGTGCCGTAATAATAGATGTAGGCATTACTAGAGTTGTAGATGAAACTGCCAAACGGGGATTTAGAATAAAAGGCGATGTAGCATTTGATGAAGTATCTCACAAAGCTTCTGCCATCACACCAGTACCTGGTGGTGTAGGATTAATGACTATTGCGGGACTATTGAAGAACACCTTGCAAGCGTACAAATCCAATTATGAGTTATGAGATATGAATTATGAGTAAATATACCTACCAATCATAATTCATATCTCATAACTCAGCACTAGCTACGGTACATTTATATATTTATGTAGTTGCAAGCTCAATTCCCACTTAGGGTTTGCTTTGATGTAGTCTATTATTAATGGGGTTACTGCTGATGCCTTATCCCATTCAGGTTGAAGATATAGTTTACACGTGCTGGAAACCTGTGCAGCATAAGTCTCTGCCCATTCAAAGTCATGCTTATTAAATACAACCACCTTTAGTTCATCAGCGGCGGGAATAACTTCAGGCAAGGGTGGCTTGAACTTCTTAGGCGATAAACATACCCAATCCCAATCACCACTTAGTGGAGAAGACCCCGATGTTTCTATATTAGTCCTAAAGCCTTTTGCTTTAAGTGCTGCTGTCAATTCATCCAGATTATGCATTAATGGTTCTCCACCAGTGATGACAGCAATAATATCGTTGACCGCTGACCGATTACCGTTGACCGCCATCGGTTGACGGTTAACGGTTAACGGTAAACAGCTAACTGCTTCCTCCACTATTTGTTCTATTGTAAATTGTGGATGCCGAGAAGCATCCCAACTATCCTTTACGTCGCACCATACACAGCCAACATCACAACCGCCCAATCGGATAAAATAGGCAGCACTACCCTGATAGTAACCTTCACCCTGAATGGTATAAAAGCTTTCCATCACCGGAAGTGTGGCGTTTGTATCCTTTATATATATAGTATCTGTCTTATTGATATCTTTTCCTCCTTTATATTTTTTATAAACGTATTACTTATTACCTACAACTCATCACTCAAACTCATACCCAATATCCTTTCTATAATTGATACCCTCAAAATAAATATCCTTTAGTATAGTAATTGATTGCTGTACAGCCTCTTGCATCCTATTCCCTTTGCTAGTTACTGTCAGTACCCTGCCGCCGTTAGTTACAATAGCATCTCCGTCTTGTTTTGTACCTGCATGAAATACCAACGAACTTGCAGGCAACGGGTTGTCTAAACCAGTGATTGGTATATTCTTTTTATAATCACCCGGGTAGCCACCGCTTACAGCAACCACCGTAGCAAAGTATCCGTCTGCAAAATTGATATTGGTATCTGCAAGCGTTCCGTTGTCCATTGCAGCAAAAAGGCTTAGTAAATCTGTTTCCAAGCGGGGCATTACCACTTCTGTTTCTGGATCGCCCATGCGGCAGTTATATTCTATCACCTGCGGGTCTCCATTTACATTCATCAATCCAAAAAAGATAAATCCATTATATACCAACCCTTCTTTTGCCAAGCCATTCACCGTAGGTGCAATAATTGTTTCTTCCACTTTCTGCATAAAGGCATCATCCATAAATGGCACTGGCGTTACGCAGCCCATGCCGCCCGTATTTAATCCGGTATCCCCCTCTCCTATCCTTTTATAATCCTTGGCATGACCAATAATCTTATAATCGATCCCATTTGTGAGCGCAAAAACACTTACTTCTATCCCCTTCAAAAACTCTTCTATCACCACTTTGCTACTTGCCTTGCCAAATTGCTTGTTCACAATCATTTCCTCAAAGGCATGCAAGGCATCTTCATGTGTTTCGCTTATCACCACCCCTTTTCCTGCTGCCAACCCATCTGCTTTTAGTACAATGGGCAAGCCATGTTGGCTGATATATGCCTTTCCTTCCTCAAAATTATCTTTGGTAAACTCTGCATAACCTGCCGTAGGGATGGCATTGCGCTGCATAAACTTCTTGGAGAATGCCTTGCTGCCTTCCAGTTGTGCCGCCTCTTTGGATGGTCCAACCACAAAGCCCTTCCAGCCATTTTCTATTTTGGCACGCTCCATAAAATCGTAGATACCATTCACCAACGGATCTTCCGGTCCCACCACCAATACATCTATCTTATTGGTCAGGCAAAAAGATTTAATGCCTTCAAAATCGTTTACACCCAAATCTACAATGGTGGCCACCGAAGCAATGCCTGGGTTACCGGGTGCAACAAACAATTGGTTGCAGTGATGGCTTTGGGTTATCTTCCAAGCCATTGCATGTTCCCTTCCACCGCTACCAAGTATTAATACATTCATTCGGAATCTTACTTTATTATGGCTGCGAATGTACGGGAATCGGAAAGAACGGAAATCGGAAGAAACAAAATTGCAAGTTCATTTCCAAACTAGTGATCAACGCTCCTCCCACTCCCCGATTACTTATTATAAACACTTTTTTTACTTGTATTTGACTGAGTAAAAATAGTTTTTATGCCTACGCCACAATTCATTACAGGTAATGCCGAAAAAAAGCTCGCCGTGGTATTGCCTATCAAGGAATACAACAAACTCATTGAAGAGCTGGAAGATTTGGAAGATGTAAGGGAGTTTGACAAAGCCATGAGTAAAAAACAAGAATTCATTCCGCTGGAGCAAGTCATTGAGGAGATAGAAAAAAGTAGAAAGAAGAAACAGCAAAAGAGATTTAGTTAATTGTTTTGTGTTTTACAATGATAGAAATAAAATTGGGATAAAAGATAAAATAACTTTACAGGTATGAAGTAACCATTCCATAATGTTTGCCTGATCCTAAACATATCTGTCCTTGTGCTTTCTTGCGAAAATATAAGTGTTCCTTGTGGATAGGGTTATTGCGATGGTATGGTAACTGTTTTATAAGCAGTATCTGCACAGCCATTGCCCGTTACAATCAGCCTAACCTTATAATCTGTAGTACCTGTTCCGGGGTTGCCGCGTGTATATCTTGTTTCGGTGAAGCTATCAAAATTAGTGTCAGCCTTTCCATTGGTAAAGTCCCAATATAACCCGTCAATAGCACCGTGATCTACAGTAGATTGGCTATTGAATGATACCAATACATCTGTGGCATATTCATTTACCCAAGTAAAATAAAAGGAAGCTTTCGGTTTTGGGTTAGGTCCTTTGGCATTTATAGTTTTGTGCGTGGTGTATATAGTTCGCCCATTTAGTTTTATGTACATAATTACATCATAGTCGTTCATATAGGCAAAAGTATGTTGTGCATTATAACCAGAATCATCGTGTGTTCCATCCGACCAATGCCACCAATATACAGAGCCGCCCGGCACACTGGTAGCCTGTGCAGTAAAACTAAATGATTCGTTGTAGCAGGCATTTAGTTGGTTTACACCAAAATCTCCAGTAATGGCATATGCACCTGGCACCCATACCGTCAGGCTGGTATCGGCAGTGCAGCCAGCATCAGTAGTAATGGTTAGTTTTACGGTATAAGTAACATCTTTGGTTGATTGTGGAAACCCATGTCTGGTTAATGCATCTGCGGTATTAGATACAGTAGCATCTCCCCAATCCCAATGAAAACTTACAATAGATCCATGATTTACACTTGATGCACTATTAAAAGTGACATAGTTTAAATTATTTGGAAAATCATTCTTGGCAGAAAAGATTGCTATTGGTTTCAACTGCTGCCCCCATGCCTTTAATGGAAAGGTAGCAGAATTTATAATAACACCCTTACTATTCTTTACATCTATCTGCACCACAAAAGGCGCGGCATTATCATACCCATGCTGCACTGATGCTCCTGTAGCAATATGTCCATCGCCAAAGTACCAGTTTATGGTTGCTGCATCTGTTATACCCGAAATATCTGCCTTGAATGTAAATATCTCTGTGGATGGATAGCAAGGAGAAGTTCTGGTGGCAGTAACCAACAAGCTGCCAATTGAATAAATGGTAGTATCGCCAGAAGTATTTGTAGTTGTTTTAACCACCACCTTAGTATCTGTATTGTTATTGTTTGTGGTTATAGTATCCTTATTGCAGGAAAGGAAGCCCATCAATATTAATATGATGACAGTTACTTGATAATTGATATGCCTTACCTGCTGCTTCATTCCCCTTGTAATTTAACTATTAGGTTAGTAGGTGTATTGACCAATGATTGGCACGGTGAAAGAAGAAGTGGCAGTGTCTTTACAGCCCACATTGCTGGTAACAATATACTTGATGGTATGCCCAGAAGATGTTTGCTTTTTACTAAAAGCATACGTTTCGTAAGTATCGTTTGTATTTGGATCAATCAATACATTATCCATATACCAGGCATTGCTAACTATATAACCATGTGGCGGACTAATGCCTGCACTATACATGGCCCACTTTACATAAGTGGAATCTTCGTAAGAAACATTCTTATAAAACAATGCCCTCGGTTGCACGTTTTGTCCGTTTGCCCAAACAGGTCTGTGCGCAGTGTATATTATCTTGCCATTCATGCTTACATACATCTTCACATCGTATGTATTCTGATAGGTAAATGTGTGTTGGATAGGATTTCCCACCGCAGTTCCTGTAGCATCAGCAAAGTCCCAAGTATATACTGCCCCCTTCGGGATATTGGTAGCGTTTGATGTAAATGTAAACACTTCTGCTGTGCATGGATTTGTTTGTAAGGTATCAAAGTCGCCAGTAATGTTACTGTACACCGCACTAATGGAAACCGGCACAAACGCCGTATCCTTACATCCCTCGCTGGAAGTTACTATCAGTTGCACAGGGTAGTTCATGTCTGTAGATACCAACGGAAAGTTGTGCGGCGTATTGTCTGGCGTGGCAGCACTGGTAGTTGTACCATCGCCCCAAAGCCAGCTAAAATTGCTTATGTGCCCCCTTGGCACGGTAGAACCGTTTGCATTGAAGTTGTAGTTGTTGGGATAGTTAATATCAAATATCTGGGCATAAAACGAGGCGTGTGGCGATACCTGCTGCCCATGTGCATCCACATTTACGGTGGTAACGCTAAGGCTAGTCTTACTGGCATCGGTAATGGTAAGTGTGATGGTATATTTTCCTGCATCCTGATAAATATTACCCACTGCCGTACCATTACTGGCACCATTTATTACATGACCATCGCCAAAGTCCCAGTTAAAGATGGCCCCCGTTGGCAAACCATCGGCAGTTGCCGAGAAAGCAAATATCTCATTGCTAGGGTAGCATTGGCTGGTGCGGCTATACTTGATGGTTACCTTATTTATCGTTGCAATCACCGTATCCGTATATACCGAGGTAATGCCGCCCACTGTTTTCACGGTGTCGGTTGTGGTTACCACATTGGCAGGCACGTCGGGCGTTTTCTTACACGAGACAACAAACCCTGCTATAATTGTAACCAATACGATGTATTGAAATATGTTTTTCATTATAATATTTAGAAAGAAACTATTTTATCTACAAATATACCATCCGTATATCCATTTGTTCCCCCTCAAATGAAGGATAGCCTTTTGTTTACCTATTAATAACGTTGCATCTATTGATTATAGTATGGGAAAGAAGGTTTGTTGATAAGTATAATACTGATTGAAGGATTTGAAAGAGAGAAAATGATGGCATCACTGATGCTTGGAGAGTAATTGTATACATGCAGAATTGTTGATTTACAAAAAAATGCCCCCTCCAAGAATAGAGCGGGCTTATTTTCGATGTCCTTGCCAAATGTCACAAATCATGTTTATGATCTGCAATAACTTTATATAAAACGTAAATTGGTTGCAGGTTGCAGGTTACTAGTAACCAGTAACCTGCAACTTTTAACCGATTTTTAAATTACTATCTTCTTCACCATCACTATATTCAGCACCAATGGCACGCCATCTTCTTTTACAAAATCTATGGTAAAGTCTTCATACCCCGCCAGCTTGGCTATTATTGTAAGATCTTCAAATAAAATGGTATTGAAAATATAATTACCAAACGCATCACTCATTATTCTATGCCCCACACCTACAAGGTATAGCTGCACATTGGCCAGCACAGCATGGGTTATACTATCGGTGCATAGTCCAGATATTACAGATGCCACACCCTTGCTCACATAGCGCACACCCCACAACTTGCATTGCACCCTACGGGCAAGCGGTGTACTTTTACTATAATGCCCTTCCGCATCAGACCATATATGTTTAATAAGGTCATCTATTTCTGGAATTTGATTTTTAAGATTTTCTACGGCAGTATTGATTGCAGTATGTGCTGTGCTTACGGCAACAATAATGGGTTTGGCCGCATTATATATAACCGTAAATTCTGCTATTGTAGGTTCGGTCATGGCAATGCCGCCAGCAGCCCTACGCAATATATCGCCACTAAGCACCAATGCTGCCGCAGCCAACAGGTCTGCATCACTGCTCATTTTTGGCATCTTTCTGTTGTTAATGTCCAATTCATAATAAGCACGGGCAGCAGCAGGTATTAAACCCCTATCGATGAGGTAGTTCAATCTGGTATAAAAGTTAGTGATTATATTTTTTAATAATGCCCGTTGCGGTCGGGCAAGTACCACAGCGGTATGGTATGCCCCTCTAGCAGTGGCTATGGCTGTTCTGCCATCAGTGTAGGCAGCTTCGCCAATATCTAAACGATCGGAAGTGTCTACAGAAAGTATGTTATCTGCCGGGGCGGCATCTTTCTTTGTTTTTGCAACAGTCATCGCCTTTTGGCGACCAATAATAGAATGGGGAAATTGTTTTACAGTACTCATGGCAAACAAGTTTTAAAGTGATGAAAAGTGATTTAATAAAAATTTTATCTAACCAACCATCGCGATATCCCTTGTTGCGGCTCCACTTTTGCTTAGTGGAGTAATAACGTAATAAGAACGATAATCATTTTAAAGTACGCGGTAAATATACCAAAAATTTGACAATTCCAAATTATTTATCCCATTTATTTGATAAATAGCTGATTTATTCTTTTATTAATCCAAATATGACAGAAATAAACACACCTTATTTTTCTGGAAGGTGTGTTTTTGAAGAATAAACAGACCTTATAAAAAAACATGGTCACTTTTTGCAAGAAAAAACACACCTTATACTTTTGGAAGGTGTGTTTTTGAAGAATAAACAGACCTTATTAAAAAATAAGGTCACTTTTTCAAGAATAAACAGGCACCAATCTGGCAATAATTGCGTTTTGGAGGGCGAAATGCGGGGAGGTGTATATATAATAGAGGTGTAGATTGTTTTACAGGAGGAGGATTTTGTGATGGGATATGTGGTATTTGGTATTATTGCAGAGGAGGGAAATTTAATAGTCGCCGTTGTTTGGCTTCTTAACCAACAACTATAAAATATGATTTATGAAATTGATTGCATTTTTTTTGTTTTTAATCCTTGCAAATTTCTCATCCTATTCGCAGACTCATACAATAGAAAAGTTCAAATCTCATAAATTTCCCTGCGACTCTGGTGGTACAACATTGGAATTTAACTTATGTACTAGAGTCAAATTAGAATATGCTGACAGTTTACTAAATGCCATCTACCGTAAAATAATTAGATCAATAAACAAAGAAATAATTAATGATGAAAAAGAGTTGAAAATAAAACAATCAAAAAAAATAGATAGCTTGAAAAATGTGGACACCATCCAATTTCTTGCTAAAGAAATAGATTATAATAAACGACTTAAAATGGGTATTATCCAATCTCAGAAGGAGTGGATTAAAGTCAGGGACTTAAATTCAAAAGTTATTAGCATTACTTGTGAAGGTGGACACGCGTGTGTTGGAATTGACAATCTTGCAGAAATGGATGATATTTTAGAAAGAATTAAAAAATTGCAATCCTTTTATTTTGACTTATGAACAGCTCCGCCTTGTTCCGTATCTCACGAAACAATTAAAAGAGATTTGTGAAACACGTTAATATTGCAGCTTAATAACCCTGGCGAATGCAATTAATCTTAAAGCTTATCAACTAATAATGAACATAGATTCTCCGACTTATCAATTTACAATAATTTTACCCGTAAGAAATGGGGGGGAATATGTAAAAGGATGTGTTCATAGCATCCTTAACCAAACTGTAAGCGAGTTTAACTTTGTGGTATTAGATAATAACAGCAGTGACGGAACACCAGAATGGATTGAATCCTTGAATGATAATAGGATAAGCATTCATCGTTCTACAAAAGACTTGACAATAGAAGAAAACTGGGCTAGGGCTGTAGAAGTAGAAAAGAATGAATATGTGACGCTCATTGGGCATGATGATATATTGATGCCTAACTTTCTGGAAGTAATGCGCAATTTGATTGCAATACATCCCCATGCCAGCTTATATCATGCTCATTTTACCTACATTGATGCACAGGGCAAATTGATTAGAAGATGCAAGCCGATGGACGAAAAGCAGCTGGCGCATGAGTTTCTTGGACACTTTCTTTGCGCACTGGTGGATACAATGGGTACTGGGTTTGTGATTCGCTCTAACGATTATGATAGGATAGGAGGGATACCTGCACGCTACCCTAACCTCTTGTTTGCCGACTTTGAACTTTGGATAAACCTGACCAAGATTTCTTATAAGGCAACAGCCTTTGATACTTGTTTCTCCTTTCGCTTGCACCAAAGCATGACAACAAGTTCTGCCGATGTTAAATTTCATAAAGCATTTGCCATATTTATCCAATTCCTAAAGAATTTAAAAACTGAACCATCCTTTAAGGAAGCTATAGAACGATATGGTATAGAATTCATTGATTATTACTGTAAGGGATTGGCGCATAGACTACTTAGAACACCCCGAAAACAAAGAAATAACATATCGGTGGGCGACTATTTGAATACCTGTAAAGAGTATGCCCATGTTTTGGTGCCCAATGAGGAATACAATCCAGAAAGTAAATTCCCCATCAGGATAGCTGCAACACTGGATGATTATAGGCTTACCCGTTCCCTATTTTTATTATTTAAAAAGCTATATAAGAACCCAATTTATTAATGGTTGAAGGATAGGATTAACTTTATCCTATCCTTCATCAAGCCATGAATACCACCTGTACAATATTAATTTAAAGCGGGGTAGGATTCATTCCTGTTATTGATTAATTTGAGAATTATATTGTAGAAAGCCAGGAAAAGTCTTGCAATCAATCCCGGTGTATTTTATTAAAACTATCATGTCTTTTATTGAAACTTATCTCTACTTATGCCATATTGTGAATAAACTTGGCAAGAAGTAAAGAAAAAGGTTAAGGAGTTAAATCACCTACGGAAGTTTTTAATATATTTGTTGAAAGCAGGATGTTGCATTTAATAATTTGATCCCTTCTTGCTTTAATTGTGGTGATAAAGATGTGCAAACTACCCCTTAAACAAGAAGAAACATGCTAGGCAATATTAGGCTCGACTCTAAAAGCAAGATACCCATACCTATTCAGGTTGCAGAATTTATTATCTCGAAAATTGATGATGGCACATTGGGTAAAGAAGACTTTTTGCCTTCTATAAATGCATTTAATAAAAACTATAAGGTATCTAGAGACTCTGTTGAAAAAGCCTATAATGTTTTAAAGAAGAGGGGCTATGTTAATGCTGTTCCGGGTAAAGGTTATTATGTAATAGGCAAAGCACACGATAAGCTTCGTATCCTTTTTATATTGAATAAAATAAGCTCATTCAAAAAAATAACCTACTACAGTTTCTTTAAGGCAATGGGAGACAAGGCTATTATCGATTTACAGATACATCATTACAACCCTTTTCTACTAAAGGATATCATAGATCAGAATTTACATAAATACAACTACTTTGTCATTATGCCTCACTTTGAGCTTGATGCAGAACCAGCAAGTTACTTGGATACCTTTAAACGTATTCCGGAGAATGAATTGCTGATTTTAGATAAGATTCTTCCGGGCGTTCCAGCCAAAAAAGCTGTTTTTCAAGATTTTAGTTCTGATATACATGATGCCCTTACCGATGCCACAACAATGATGAAAAAATACAAAACCATCGTTCTTGTTTTCCCAAAATACAGAAACCATCCTCCAGAGATTATAGAAAGTGTGGAGCAGTATGGTAAAGAACAAACCCAAGAGGTTTCGGTAGAGTATAATGCAGCTAATATTACACTCTCTGAAGGCTCTGTGTATATTGTAATTGCCGATGATGATTTGGTTACGCTCATTAAAATGATTAGAAAATCTGATTATGTATTGGGTAAGGACATTGGTATCATCTCATTTAACGAAACTGATTTGAAAGATTTGCTAGATATTACCGTTATCAGCACCGACTTTAAAAAAATGGGAGAAACTGCTGCCGATCTAATTCTTAACAACAAAAATGAATTGGTTAAGAATCCTTTCTACATGATTAAAAGAGGTTCATTGTAACGATTATTATATGATATTGCCATCCCTATGAAATCATTTACTAACGACAAACAAGCAAAAGAGTGGTTGAAACAGTATCTTTAAAGAAATAATTAAACCCTATTTTTGAGCCTAATAAAACAATATATGAGCAATGTTTTTAGTACTGTAGATACAAATGAAATTACAAGTCGTATCTCTAAATTAACACCAGACTCCAAACCATTATGGGGTAAGATGTCTGTTGCGAAAATGTTGGCACATTGCAATGTGACCTACGAATTGGTTTATGAAGACAAGCATCCCAAGCCGAATCCAATTATAAAATTCATTCTAAAAACTTTTGTAAAGAAACTGGTTGTAAATGAAATTCCTTACAAACACAATAGTCAAACGGCACCCTACTTTATTATAAAAGACAACAAGGACTTCGAATATGAAAAAGCACGGCTGATAACCCATATTAATAAAACACAACAGTTGGGTGAAAATCATTTTGATGGAAAGGAGTCTCACTCCTTCGGAATTCTCTCCAAGACTGAATGGAATAATATGTTTTACAAACACCTCAATCATCATTTGTCACAGTTTGGGGTATAAGTTTAGCTCCAATAAATAAACAATACGATGAAGCTTCTGCCTTTTTTAAAAGCACATCCTTTAGTTATCTGGTTTGCCATAGTTCTTTCCATCAATACCTTTATAGATTTAATTGATTTGAGATTGAAAGACCAGATCCGCCACTTAATCAACATAAAATAAACAGAAAATATGAAAACAATTAATGCTGCCTTATGCTCTTTCGGAATGTCTGGTCGTGTATTTCACGCGCCCTTCATTTCACTTCACCAAGGGTTTAATTTGATAGGGGCGTGGGAAAGGAGTAAGCACCTGATTAACGAACATTACCCAAATGTAAAATCTTATCCTACCTACGAGGATTTATTGCAGGATGATACTGTGCAGTTGGTTATTGTAAATACCCCAACCTATTCGCATTATGCTTATGCCAAGCAGGCATTACTGGCGGGTAAACATGTTGTGGTAGAAAAAGCGTTTACCACTACAGTAGCTGAAGCGGAAGAGTTGAAAGCCATTGCCCAAGAAAAAGGATTGGTGATAAACGTATTTCAAAACAGGCGTTGGGATAGTGATTTCCTAACTGTGAAATCTGTTGTGGATGCTGGAAAACTAGGCATTATCAACGAAGCAGAATTCAGGTTCGATAGGTTCAATCTGGCACTTAGTCCAAAGGGACACAAGGAAGTTCCGGGGCCTGGTGCAGGTATCATGAAAGATTTAGGGCCGCATATCATCGATCAGGCATTGCATCTTTTTGGAATGCCTCAATTCTTGTTTGCAGATATCCGCATCACCCGACCAGATTCTGAAGTGGATGATTGTTTTGAATTGTTATTCTATTATCCAACCATGCGGGTGCGGTTAAAGGCTGGTTATATTGTAAAGGAATTATTGCCATCTTATATAGTGCATGGCACCAAAGGTTCTTTTATAAAAAACAGGGCAGATATACAAGAGCCAAGACTATTATTAAACGAAAAACCAAACCTTGCCAAATGGGGTACTGAACCTGAAAGTGAACAGGGCATCTTGAATATTGATGAAAACGGTACTACCGTAAGGCATACCATCCCAACATTGCAAGGCAATTATTATAATTTTTATGATGGTGTATATCAATCAATAGTTAATAATGCCAACCCAATAGTTAGTGCGGATGATGGTATTAATGTAATGAAGATTATAGAAGCAGCATTTCTTTCAAGTAATGAGAAAAGGGTGGTGGATTTATAAGGCTTTTGTGCATGGTAATGTATCCATTTAATTCCAAATATTGCAATTAGTAGCGTATCGTGGTACTTATAAGTTGTATAAGCCACCCGGTAACGTTAACAGGTCGTTTATTTCTTGTATAAGTCATCTGTTCACATGAACAGGTGACTTATTTTCTCTCAAAACTCATCAATACTTTCTTTAATAAGAATCTTATCAAGTAAATACTATCGTATCAATACCACCGTTCCTTTTCTATGTATTTCCGCACAGAGGGTACTTGCATCTATCTCAAAAACGTAAGTGCCTGCAGCTTGCATCTCGCCATTAAAGCGCCCATCCCAACAACCAGAAAGGTTATTTGTAGTAAATAACCTTTGTCCAAAACGGTTATAGATGCTCATGCTAAAACTAATTACATGCCCCCATTCTTTTACGCCAAAACAAGCATTGATGGATAGCATGGGTGTAAAGGCATTTGGAACCTGATACCCATTTCCAATATCTCCCTTTGTAACATTTACTTGAATGCTGTCATCAGTTTCGCAACCATTGCTAGAGAATGCTTTTAGTTTATAGATGGTTGTCTTATTGGGAGAGGCGGTAGTTGTAGCAGAAGTAGAATCGGAAAGCGATTGTACTGGAGACCATATATAGCTTGAAGCGCCAGTAGCTATCAGGTTAGAAGTGGTAAGGATGCAGTCTATATCATTCGTTTTATAAACATTTACCGTTGGTGAATAATTCAATAAAACATTTACCGGAAATGTTTTAAATACGCCGCAAAGTGTATCGCTGGCTGTAACCTGATAAGTAGTATTAACAGTAGGGGATACAATATTTGCAGAAGAATCTGGGTAAGTAACGGGATTGGCAGGATCCCAAATGTATTTATTACCTCCCGATGCTATAATCAATACAGATTCTCCCTTACAAATAGAAGCGGAAGGTGGTGTGACGGCAAACACTGGAGTTTGTTTTACATCAATATATACAGAATCATTTGCCTTACATTCATTTTGCCCTGTAACCATCACATAATATTTGGTTGCAGTATCTGGCGTTGCAATTGGGTTCGAAATAGTATCCTGATTCAATCCCTTGGATGGTGTCCACAGATACCCTTTTACATTATTGGCAATGGCAAATAACTGAATAGATTTGCCTTCGCAAATGGCAATAGGATTTGCATTTGAAATAATAACTGTAGGCAAGATCAAGCCAACTATATTGACCGTATCTTTTGCAACACAAGCGTGATTGGCAAAGGCAGTTACCACATATTGAGTAACACCTAATGATGTGGCAGTATCAGTTGGACTTTGTGCGTTAATATCAGATAACCCTACAGCAGGCGACCAATTAAAACTGATTGCATTAGTGCTGGAGGTACTTAGTACTGTACTTGTTTGTAAACATATACTGGTATCTGAGCGTGTGGTTACGGTAGGCAAAGGCCATACAGCCACTTGCACACTGTCTTTATTTATGCACTTATTATTGTCGGTAACAGTAACCACATATTCCGTTGTATCAGTTGGCTTCGCAATAGGAACAGGGGTATTAGTTGCTGACAGAGAAGGATTGTTATGCCAAGAATAGTTGGCATTTGTACTTTGGGCTGATAACGTAATACTATCTCCCAAACAGACTCCAGTGTTGGGTGTAATTGTGATGGTAGGAAGCGGATTAACATCAACATTTAAGGAAGCAGTGCCAGAACAACCAAGCGAATTGAATCCAGTTACAGTAAAAGAAGCAGCTTGTAACGGTTTAGCGATAGGGTTTGGGCTGGTGCTACTGGAAAGATAGTTGGCATTGTTCCATTGATAGGTGGATGCTCCTGTGGCAACCAGTTGAAAACTATCATTTACACAAATGGCACTATCCTTATTAATGATTGAAACAACAGGTATGCTTGCTGGAGAAATGGTAATTGAATCCCTTACTATGTTTATTTTGGCAAACGAAATATCATCCAACCCAAAATCGTTACCACCTGATGCAGTGTTTAGGTTGATAAGTGAGATGTCAGCTATTGTATTGTTTCCTGAATTCCAGACTACATAAAAGTTTTTCCAACCGCAAGTATTCGGGTCGGCAGTAAATATTCCTCCGATTGTTTTTCCATTTATGGTGAATTGCAATTGTGCAGGATTGCTTCCTGACAGCGACTCTGCCCATGCAGAGAAAGCATAGTTGGTATTGGTCTGTATGTTTACTT